>DATJQG010000235.1:0-2266 GCA_035506015.1 Candidatus Edwardsiibacteriota bacterium | reverse complement strand
GGGCTGAACCTGTTCGACGAGATCAGCGCCAAGCTTGAGAGATCTGGAGAAAAGGTCATCGCCGGTAACGAAGTTTTCAAGCTGTACGACACCTACGGCTTCCCGCTGGACCTGACCCAGGTGATGGCCGAGGAGCACGGCTTCGCAGTCGATGTCGAGGGATTCAATGGCGCGATGAACGAGCAGCGCGAGCGGGCCCGCTCGGCGCGGGGCGAGGTGGCGTTCCAGGCCAGCAAGGACGTGGACTACCCGGCCTGCGTGTTCGTGGGCTACCAGTCGCTGACGCAGCAGACAAGGATCACCGGCATCTTCCGCAAGGAGCTGGCGCTGACCGAGGCATCAAAGGGCGAGCGCATCGACATCACGCTGGCCGACACGCCGTTCTACGGCGAGAGCGGCGGCCAGGCCGGCGACATCGGGACCATTCAGTCCGCGAGCGGAACGTTGAAAGTCCTGGGGACGGTCAAGGCGTTCAATCAATCGACCGTGCATAACTGCGAGGTCATTTCAGGATCGATCAGGAAAGGCGACGAAGTCACCGCCACGGTCGACCGGCATGCCCGCCAGGCCACGGCCCGCCACCACACGGCCACCCACCTGCTGCAGGCCGCGATGCGCCAGATCGTGGGCAAGCACGTCCAGCAGCAGGGCTCGGCGGTCGACCCCGCGCGGCTGCGCTTCGACTTCACCCACGGCCAGGCCCTGGACCCGATGCAGCTGGAGCAGATCGAGGAGCTGGTCAACGTCAAGATCATGGAGGACGCCCCGGTCGATACCGAGCACAAGCCGCAGGCCGCGGCCCGGGCCGAGGGCGCGATGGCGCTGTTCGGCGAGAAGTACGGGGACGAAGTACGCGTGGTCTCCTGCGGCGACTTCTCCAAGGAACTGTGCGGCGGGACGCACGTCCACCGCACCGGAGAGATCGGGCTGTTCAAGATCGTCAAGGAGGAGGCCATCGCCTCGGGCGTGCGGCGGATCGAGGCCGTGGCCGGCCTGCCGGCCTACCGCCACGTGCGCGCCGCCGAGCTGCTGCTGGACGAAGTGCGCGAGCGCTTCAAGGTCGGCCGCGACGAGGTGGTGGCCAAGGCCAACGCGCTGGTCGAGCAGGTCAAGCAGCTGGAGCGGGAAAAACAGAAGGACAAGCTGGGCAGGCTCGACGGGGTGATGGCCCGGCTGGCCGCGCAGGCCGTCGAGAAGAACGGCGTGCGCTATGCCGCGCAGCTGATACCCGATCTTTCACCCGATGACTTGCGCGAGGCGGGCGACAAACTTCGTTTGAAATTGAAGAATGGGATCGGGATTTTAGCTACATCGTCGGATGGCAAAAGCACGATCGTGATCACGGTAGGCGACGAGCTGGTGGCGGCCAAGAAATACTCGGCCGGTGACATCGCCAAGAAGGTGGCCGCGGCCATCGGCGGCCGGGGCGGCGGCCGGCCGCAGCTGGCGCAGGTCGGCGGCAAGGACGACGGCAGGCTGGCGGAGACGGTGAAGGGGCTGGAACAGGTAATCTTCGGCTAAATCCACGGGCTCGTCATTCCCACGAAAGTGGGAATCCATGATGCAATACTTCACGTACATCCTCGCCAGTCGAAGGAACGGCACGATCTATATCGGTGTTACGAACGACTTGAAACGAAGGATCGTAGAACACAAACAACATCAGGTCGACGGGTTCACGAAGCGATATGGTGTAGATATTTTAGTTCACTGGGAGGTGTATGCGACTTTCAACGAAGCTGTGACAAGAGAGAAAAGGCTTAAAAATGGAACCGACAATGGAAAGTCGAACTGATTGAAAAGACAAATCCAAACTGGGAAGACTTGTTATGCGAATTGCGATAATTTAGATTCCCGTTTACACGGGAATGACGAGTGAGAGGGATCTAAAGTGATTTTTTACAATTATCTGTTACAAACCGCCAAGGCCAAGGGCGCGTGCTTCTTGGTGCTGTTGGACCCGGACAAGCTCGATCCCGCGAAACTGGCGCAGACCGGCAAGCAGATCGCGGCAGCGGGAGCGGACGGCATTTTGTTCGGCACGAGTTTGATGATGTCGGGCAAGATCGACTCACAGATCAAGGCGATCAAGCGATCGAGTAAACTCCCGGTGGTCATCTTCCCGGGCAGCGCCTACCAGGTCTCGAAACACGCCGACGCCATCATGTTCATGTCGCTGATCAGCGGCCGCAACGCCAACCTGCTGATCGAGGAGCAGGTCAAGGCCGCGCCGCTGGTCGCCAAGTCAGGGCTGGAGGCCATCGCC
>DATJQG010000234.1:0-2218 GCA_035506015.1 Candidatus Edwardsiibacteriota bacterium | reverse complement strand
TCGGGGATCGACCAGTTGGGCGAAAGCCGCAGCCACTCCTGCCTCCAGATCGTCCCGGCGTTGATGTAGCTGCCGTTGTAGATGTTGGTTTGGAGCGAACCGCCGATGGTCTGGAGACGGTAATCGGTATAGGCGGGCCGCACGTCGTCATAATACAGGTTGGCCGATGCCGGCCGCCGCCGGCCCAGCAGCCAGGGATCGAGATAGCTGGCCTGCATCGTGCCCCGCACCAGCTTGAACCGGGTCCACAGCTGGAAGGCCAGCTGCCCGGAGACCTGCAGGCGCTTGCCCCAGCCGTCGAGGTCGCGGTCGGTCCAGGCGGCGGTGAGCCGCACGGCGTCCCCGCTGCCGTAGCCGAACCCGGTCTCGAAACTGTGGCGCGGGCGCTCGGCCAACGTGACGTCGAGGTCGATGGCCGCATGGTCCTGGCTGAGGGAGCCGGGCGAGACGCTGATGTCGCGGAACAGGCCGGTGGCCTCCAGCTGGGCCCGGCTGCGGGCCAGTTCGCGCCGGCTGAACAGGGCGCCCGGGGCGACCGTCAGCTCACGCAGCACCGCCTGCGGCCGGACGCTGCGGTTGCCCGCGATGTTGATGCGGCCGATATTGACGGGCTCGCCCTCGCTGACATGGTACGTGATCGTCACCCGCTGGTCCTCGCCGATGTCGGCCTGGTGCTCGGCCTCGGCGAAGATCAGGCCATGGTCCGCATACAGCATCATCAGCTGGAAATCGTCGGCCCCGGACGCGCCGATGTCGTAGGGCCTGCCGGGGCGGGACGACAGCGCGGACAGCAGCTGGGCGGTCGTCAGCCGCCGGTTGCCCGTCGCCACGATGTCCGAAATGATGTACTGCGGCCCTTCCGAGATGTAAACGCGGACGTCGCAGCGGCCCGCGGCGGTGTCCTCATGCAGCAGGTATTCGGCGCTGGCGTCGTTGTACCCCTGCCGTGCGTAGAGGTCGGTCAGACGGGCCAGGCCCTGCTTCAGGCTGTCGCGGTCGAACCGGCCGGCGGGCCAGTGCCATTGAGCCGCGCGCGCCAGCTGCCGGGTACTGAAGCGGGTATTCCCGGTGAAGGTGACGGCGCCGGCGTTGAGCCCGTGAGCCGCCGCACTGCAGCAGGGCAGGCACAGCAGCAGCGTCATTATCCTATGGATGCGGCGGGCGGTCATAGCTCGATCGCGATCGACCAGTAGATGGACTGTCGCAGCGGCCGCACGGCCGTCCTGGCATAGCCCAGCGTCGTCCGCACCGGCAGGGCGTAGCTGAACAGCCAGTCGCCGCGCAGCTCGGCGCCGTATGACCACAATGCGCCGTCGAGCGCCAGATCGCCGGCCGCCCCTCCCTGCGCTCCCGTTTCGATGAACGCCGCGGCGTGGAGGTCCTTCCAATAAAGCGGCCAGGTGCTGATGCCGCGCTCGACCCGCAGCAGCGGGCAGCGGTATTCCGCGGTGGCCGCCGCCCGGTACGTGCGGTTCAGCATGCCGCTGTCGTAGCCGCGCAGGTCGAACGCGGGCGCGTCGTCGAAATGGGAGCGGCCGGCCGCCTGCCAGACGCCGCACCGCGCGTCGACGACCAGGACATGGTGGGCCGACGGCAGCGGCAGGTATTCGGTCCAGCGCGCCCAGGCGACGTGCTGGTCGATCTGGCTGCCCAGCGACCGGCCGTAGTCCTCGGCCTCGACATGCAGCGTACGCCCGCGCTCGGGGCTGATCGAGTAGCCGTAGGCATGGGCATCGCTGTACGAGCATGACAGCCGCAGGCTGGCCAGGTGTCCGGTCCAGAACGGATCGCCGTATGCTGTAATCCGGTTCAGCCCGCTCAACCGCTGATGGCGGTAAGCCAGCGACGGGGTCAGCGCGCGGCGGGTAGTGCGCCAGGTGTAGCTGACGCCCAGTTCCTGCGTCTGCCGCCGCTCCCAGTAAGCGGTGTCGATGCCGCCGACCTGCGCGTCACGGGACACCGCCAGGTCCGACAGGGACAGCGTCAGCGGCAGCGGCCGCCGGGAATCGGTGAGCGTGATGCCGTAGGGCGTCCGGCCGTGGTCGCGGGTATAGCCCACGGACAGCTGGTAGTTCAGTTGCGTCAACGCGTCCGAGCCCAGGCAGAACGCGCCCAGGGTCCCGCCCTGCTCGTCGGCGAACCCGGTCAGGAACCAGAAATACGGTTTGAGCGACGGCCAGGGACTGTAGTGCGAACCGGCATAGGACGAATCCGGGAT
>DATJQG010000233.1:0-4030 GCA_035506015.1 Candidatus Edwardsiibacteriota bacterium | reverse complement strand
TCGCTTGGCCATCACGCGGTTCATCAGCCAATAGGCGACCAGGTTGACGGAGAGAACAGCGATCACCAAAGCCGCCGCCGTGCCGTAGGCGTTCTCGGTCGATATCCCTTCCCGCGCTAAAATGTAAAAATGCACGGCCATCGTCCGGGTGGAATCGAAAACGGACGAGGGCAGCCGCAGCGAGGAGCCCGCAGTGAAGATCACCGCCGCGGTCTCGCCGATGGACCGGCCCACGCCCAGCATCACGCCGGTGACGATGCCGGGCAGGGCATTGGGCAGGATCACGCGCTTCACCGTCTGCCAGCGCGTCGCGCCCAGCGAGAAGCTGACCTCGCGGTACGAATTGGGGACCGCCCGCACGGCCTCCTCGGTGGTGCGGATGATGGTAGGGAGGATCATGAAGGCCAGGGTCAGGCCGCCGGAAAGGATCGACCAGCCCATCCGCAGCGTAGTGACGAAGAAGATGAACCCGAACAACCCGAAGATGATCGACGGTATCCCGGCCAGGCAGTCGGTACCAAAGCGGATGATCCTGGTCAGCCGGGACTCGCGGGTGTACTCGGTCAGGTAGACCGCCGTGCCCACGCCCAGCGGCGTCGCGATGGCCACGGCCAGCAACGGCAGGATGATCGAGCCGGCCAAGGTCGGGAAGATGCCCCCGGCCCGGCCCATGTCCTGGGGATTCGAGAACAGGAAGCCCAGGCTCAGCACCGGCAGGCCCTTTTCCAGCACGAAGAAAATGATGAAGACCAGCGCCGACAGGGTCAGCAACGTCGCCCCGCCCAGCAGGACGTACGCGACCCATTGCGTATAGCGTGGCGGTATCCTCATTTGTCGCCCACCCGCTTTCTGATGGCCATCCCTGCCAAGGAGTTCAGGACCATCACCACCACGAACAGTACCACGCCGGTGGCGAACAGGGCTTGCCGGTGCATCCCGGTGGCATATCCCATCTCCAGGGCGATGTTGGCGGTCAGGGTGCGCACCGAGTCCAGCGCCGAGTGGGGCGACTTGACCGTGTTGCCGGCCACCATGATCACGGCCATGGTCTCGCCCACGGCCCGGCCCATCGCCAGGATGATGCTGGCGATGATCCCGGATCTGGCGGCCGGCACGGTGACCATCCGGACGGTCTGCCAGGTCGTCGCGCCCAGCGCCAGCGACCCTTCGCGGTAGGAACGCGGCACGGCCAGGATAGCGTCGATGGAAATGCTGATCACGGTCGGCAGGATCATCACGCCCAGGATGATGGAGGCGGCCAGCAGGGAAAGGCCCGGGCCGCCCAGGGTCGAGCGGATCAACGGGGCCAGCACCATCACGCCGATGAAGCCGTAGACCACCGAGGGGATGCCGGCCAGCAGCTCGATGGTGGGCTTGATCACCTGCATCACGGGCCGCGGCATGAACTCGGTGAGGAACACCGCCCCGGCCACGCCCAGGGGAGCGCCGATGGCGATCGCGCCCAGCGTCACCCACAGCGTGGCCACGATCATGGGGTAGATGCCGAATTGCCCGGCCTGCGGATTCCATTCGGACGAGAACAAGAACCCCCGCAGCCCGTAGCGCAGGATGAAGGGCAGGCCCTCGGAGAAAATGAACAGGGCGATCAGCAGCAGGGCCGAGATCGCCGAGAACGCGACCGCGGTCAATATGCGCCGAACGCCCCTTTCCCCGAGCAGGTTCATTTTGATTTACCGGTCATGCCGAGCCTGTCGCAGCATGAAATCGGCTATCATATTTCGACAAGCTCAACATGACCATCGCGGTTATTTCACCGGGATCAGGCCGTTGGACTTGATGGTCTGCTGGCCCTCGGCCGACAGGATATAGGTGATGAACGATGCGATCTGCGGCGAAGCCGCGCCCTTGACCAGCAGGAAGATCGGCCGCACGAGTTTGTACGTGCCGGCGGTGATGTTCTCCACCGTGCAGTCCTTGCCGTCGACCGTGAGCGCCTTGATCTTCTCGTTGAGCAGGCCGTGGGACAGGTAGCCGACCGCGTTGGCGTCGTTGGCGACCGTCTCGCGGATGGTGCCGTTGGAATCCTGGATCAGGGCGTCCTTCGACAGCATGATGCCGCCCACGATCTGCTCGAAGGAGGTGCGGGTGCCGGAGCCCGCCTCGCGCGAGACCACCGTGATCGGGGCGTCGGCCCCGCCGACCTGCTTCCAGTTGCGGATCGCGCCGTTGAAGATCCCCCGGATCTGCAGCATGGTCAGCCCGGCGACCTTGTTGGCGGGATTGACCACCACCGCGATGCCGTCGCGGGCCACCGGCGTGGCGGTCAGGTCCCTGGCCTCGGCGGGCAGCTGCACCAGGTCGGCCATGCCGATCTGCGCTGCGCCGGAGTTGGCCGATTGGATGCCCACGGCCGAGCCGCCGCCCTGGACCGTGATGCTGACGCCGGGGTGGCCGGTCATGTACTGCTCGGCCAGCTTCTCGGCGAAGGGCTGGAAGGCGGTGGAGCCGGCCATGGTGAGCGAGGTCTTCTTGGCGCCACAGCTGGCTATCGCGGCGACCAGCAGACCGGCTGCCAGGGTTGTCAGAACTTTCCGCATCGTCAGTCCTTTCATGATAATGTAAATTTCAAGTCAACTGGTCGTAATATTACCATAACAAGAACTTAACATCAACAAAAAAGCTGGGTACTCCCAGCCGGTGTTCGAAACGCCGATGTGACGGTAATAACGAGCCTTGGTCAGGGTCGTGCGCGTGCAGTTGTATTCACTTCGGGACTAGATATCCGGACACAGCGTCATCCATGCGGGCGCAGATTGGCGGCCAACTGCGACACGGCCCATACCAACATGATCAAACCCCGAGCCCTGGACAGTTTCCATGAGATCGCGACGATGCTGTTGTTCATCGCATCGTAGTGCAACAGATAGGGCGCCAGCGGCGGCCTGCTCACGGGGGGCAGCACTCATTCGCGCGACAACGCGAACACGTCCCTCGCAAGGGGACGGGCCAGCAGCGAAGCGCGGTCCGCATCATCGAGATCGCGGGATAGCGTCGCTATAGCGGCCACTGCGCGTTCCCTCAGCGGCCCGGTGGAATCGGGACAGCCGAACCTCCGTAGGACCCGGGCGAGGAGACAGCAGGCGTCGGCCTCCAGCTCGGGGATCGAGCAATACTCTTCGTCGTTGATCGTGATGGGTCCAGCCAGCAGTTGCTGCAGCGTTGACCGGGTGCCAACCAGATCGTCGTTATCCGAACTCGAGAGTGCCAGCCTGGCTGCGACAATCATCTGACGCGGCGACGACGGCTGGTCCAACTCGTTGGTCAGGGTGCGTGCCGCCTCCAGCTGTCGGGCAGCATGGGCCGGCCGTTTATCGGCGGCGGCCAGGCCGGCCAAGTCGATCAGCACGCTGCCCTCCTGCTCGCGGTTCTTGATGCGGCGCGCCAGCTTGAGGGCGTCCTGGAGGTGCTGCTCGGCCCGAACGACATCACCTCGTGTCGCAACGATGCGGCCGATGCCCGCATTGGCGAAGATGATGCCCAGCTGATTGTCGACGGCCTGGGACAGGTCGAGCGCCCGGCGGTAGTGCTCCAGCGCCCGGTCATGATTCCCGATGATGGCGTAAAGCTCGCCGAAGTTCTTGTGGGACACCGCCTGGCGGAACAGATCGTTGGTGAGCAGCGCCAAATCCATGGTCATGCGCTGGTAGTCGAATGCCTGCTTGATCCGGCCCATCGCCTGCAGCACGCTGCTGATCTTGTTGTAGCACGCCGACATCCGCACCGGGTCGTCGAACCGCAGCCGCAGCTGGCGTTCGTTCTCCAGGTTGGCCAGCGCCGACTCGAGCTGGCCGGACGACGCGTCGATCAGCGCCATCAGGTGGGCCAGGTCGGCCCGGGCCTGCTCCACCGCCGGCCCGCTCTTCCGCGGCATGCTCTTGATCACCAGCTGGGCGCCCTCGCAGTAGCCGCGCGATTTCTCGAGGTAGCCCTGGCGGTAGGACATCCAGGCCAGGTCGTGGTAGACGTGGTACAGCTCCAGCGAGTCGGGGTGGGTGCCCAGCTTGACCAT
>DATJQG010000232.1:0-2398 GCA_035506015.1 Candidatus Edwardsiibacteriota bacterium | reverse complement strand
CTGATCCAGCCGTTGCTGCAGGCCGACAGCGTCGTGTACCCCGTCCCGTACCACCGGAAAGTGAACGGCAGCGTCACCGTCTTGGTGCTGTCGTCGCCCCCCAGCAGGCGGGTACCGATGCCGCGGATCTCGGCCCACGAGTACGCCGGCGCCCGCGACGCCGCGTCGGAGTCCTCAACCGCGTAATACAGCGGCGAGCCGGCGCTGTTGTCAGGCGTCGGCTGGTAGTGCAGGTCGCCCACGCCGGCGGTCACGCTGAAGCTGTCGCTGGAGACGTAGCCGCTGTCGGCGGTGATCCGGGCCCAGAACAGCACGCGGTGGCCCACCGGGCAGCCCGCGTCGAGCGTCACCACGAACGGCGTCCCGCCGTTGGCCTTGGCCTGGCGGTTGGTGAGATCGCCGTAGGCCGCGGTCGGCGTGTTGATGGTGACGTAGGGGTCGGCCGAGGAGATGGTGGTGGAGACGTTGCGCGCGGTGTCGAACACCGCCTCGTTCTTGAGGGTCAGCGCCAGGTTGGCGGTCTCGCCGGGATCGAGCGCGCTGTTGCCGTTGCCGCCGGAGATCGCCGTCGTCCGCGCGTCCAGGTAGACGCCGGCGGCCTCGGCCACCAGCAGGTTCGGGATCAGGTTGGAGGCCAGCTCCAGCTGGACGCTGTCCGGTTCGTAGAAATCGCTGCCGCCGACCTCGGGGGTCATGCCCAGGCATTTCCAAGCCTTGGATTCGGTCTGCAGCGACCAGTCGTTGGCGTCGCCGTTGACCGTGTAGCCGACCGTCTGCGATGGCGTGCCCCAGGTGAAGCCGTTGTATGAGGTGGCCTCGATCGCCAGGTCGACGATCGCCGCCGAATCGGCCGGGTAGGAATCGCTCCAGGACCAGGGCAGCACCCACAGGTTGCTGTAGGTATGGTAGTTGAGCGCGGTGCGGAAGAACCCCTTGCTGGCCATCAGGTTCATCTCCGCCTGGACCTCGGGCTCTGACCCGGCCGACGGCCCGCGGTAGGTCTCGTCGCTGGAGGTGGGGCTGGAGCCGACGTTGTCGTACCCCCAGCGGTAGGGATAGTTGCGGTTGAGGTCCACGCCGATGGTGCCGTCGCCGTTGTTGCGCCGGTTCTTGCGCCACATGCCGTCGGCCGAGGTGTCGGAGTTGTAGATGCTGCCGTCGACGTTGACGATGGGGATGAACCAGAACTGGCGGTTGTTGACCAGGAAGGTCACCAGCGAATCGGTGCCGTAGTGCTGGCCCAGGTAGCGGGCGAATTCGATGGCGTTGTTGCAGCCGAACGGCTCGCGGGCGTGGTGCTGTCCGGTATACAGCACGCCGGGCTTGCCGGCGGCGGCGGCGGTCAGGCTGAAGCCGTAGATCTTCTTGCCCAGCCGCGTGACGCCCAGCGACTCCTTGGCCGCCACCAGCGACGGGTACAGCAGGTGCAGGCTGTCCATCTTCTGGTTCGCCACCGGATAGGTGTAGTACGGCCCGAAGGCGTACTTGCCGCCGCGCATCCTGGCCATCAGCTGGCGGTAGTAGGCCGGCGCGTCCGCCAGCTTGACCGTCACCGCGCAACCCTGCGCTTGGTATTCGGCCACGACCTTGTCGTCGGCGAAGCACTCGACGTCGCGGCCCCGCGTCACCCGCAGGATGTCGAGCCGCCCGTCGGCCGCCAGGGCCCGCAGCTGCTGCGGTTGCGGGACCGAGATCACCACGCGCTGCACCACGGCGAACGCCCCCGGCGAGACCAGCAGCAGCGACAGCACCAATGCCAACATTCTCCTCACGGTCGACTCCCCTCGCGTTTGATTGTACTATTGGAAAACGGCGCCGGGCCGGGCCGCCCCGCCGTTGTTCCCTTGGTCTACCGCACCACCACCAGTTTGTTGGTCCGCGTCAGCGCGCCGGCGTCGAGCCTGTAGACGTACACCCCCGCGGCCACCGCCGCGCCGTGGTCGTCCTTCCCGTCCCAGGTCACCGCGTGGTAGCCCGCGCCGTGCTGGCCCTGGTCCAGGGTCCGCACCAGCTGGCCCGCGGCGTTGTACAAGCGGAGGCTGGCCGGGCCGGGCCGCTGCAGCTGGTAGCCGATCACCGTCCGGTCGCGCAGCGGGTTGGGGCGGCCGTAGAACAGGTCGGTCCGGATCGGCAGCGGCCGCTCCGCCGGCTGGCTGACCACGCCGGTCAACGGCGCCAGCTGGACGTCGAGGGTGGTGACGCTGTCCAGCTTGGCGTACACGTTGTTGATCGTCTTGGAACGGTAACCGGTTTTGGAGAAGGTCAGCGCGTACGTGCCGGTCATCAGCATCCGGTGGTAGTCGCCGGCCAGGGTGTCGGTGTAGACGGATTTGCCGATGCCGCCGACGTCGACCTGCACCCGGTTGAGCGGCACGCCGGTCAGCGAGTCGGTGAACAC
>DATJQG010000231.1:0-2547 GCA_035506015.1 Candidatus Edwardsiibacteriota bacterium | reverse complement strand
CGGTGCAGCAGGCGCTGGGCGAGCTGATTGTCCGCGAGTTGACGCAGCTGTCGCAGCGGCGGCATGAGCGGTTCATTGAGATCATGCGCTGGCATTCCTATCACGTGCTGGCGATGTCTGTGCAGGAGGAATACGAGGATTTCTTCCGCGCGGTCGCCGACCTCATGCCGCTAGAAAGCGACCAGGGCCCCATGACCGTCCCGGAATACCTGGGGCATGCGGCGAAGCGCACCGATGGTTCCTATGTCGTTTATTACATCACCGAGCGTGGTTCGGCGAATCAGTACTTCCTGCTCGCCAACGCCCGCAGTATTCGCGTGTTCAACTGCGCCGAGCCGTTCGCTGAGCGGTTCCTGCAGCGGTACGCAGACGTGTGGCCTGAGCGTGTCCACCTCAGCCGGCTGGATGTGGCCGGTTCGGACACCATCTTCGAGCCGCTGACCGATGAGGAGCGTGAGCGGTTCGCCGATCTGCAGGCGGCCTACCATGTCGTGCTGCCCGATCCGAGGATCATGGCCCGGGCGAGCCGGTTCAAGCCGGTCGAGGTCCCGGCCGTGCTTACCGAAACACGCGACAGCAAAAGCCGCCGGGAGATGGAAGACGTGGCGGAGAACCTGGCGCTGCCCGGATTCATCCGCGACCTGGTGAAGGATTTTCTCGGCACCGAGCGGGAGCCCCTGACCCTGCAGCTCAACGTCGATAACCCGACAATCCAGCGCCTTGCGGCCCGGTCTGACCTGCGGGACGAGGTCAGCCACCATGCCCTGGTATCGCTGTACAACAACGCGCTCATGCTGCTCGCCCGCGCGCTGCGCGTACAGGACGTACAGCTAATGTTTGACCAGTACAACAAGGTAATCGAGCTGATGCTGTCGCTGGCCGCCGACCGCGCCGAGTTCGAGCGCACGCTCAACGCCCGGCAAGCCGAGCTCGACGAGCTGCATGCGGCCGCCGGTGAGGCACCCGGCGGCCTCGATGAGTACGTTTCCTGTTTCACGGCCATGCCGTTCGCCGACCCCCGGGCGCGCGACATCTACGGTGCGGTGCGGTCGGTCCTGGAGGACAACCCCTACTACTGGGCCGTGGTGCGCGCCGACGACAGCGTCGAGCAACCCGGCCTGTGGACCAACCTGAAGGCTAAGCTGCTGCGGGCGCACTGCTACGTGGCGATCCTGACCGGCGAGATCAACCCCAACGTGATGATCGAGATCGGCCGGATGGAAGCCTTGGAGCGGCCGCTGGTCCTGCTGCGCGACTCCCAGGCTCCCGAGCTGCCCGTCGACCTTAAAGGACTGCTCTACGCCGACCTGTCTCTGACCGGCGAAGCCCTGGTCGACGAGGTACGGGAAGCGCTGGCCCGCCAGGAACCGTTCCAGGCGCTACGCGGTGACGGGGACCGCTTCCTCAGCGAAACTGTGCTGCGCCGCGCCGGGCTCAACGATCAGCTGAGTCGCGACATCAGTCGCCGTTACAAGACATGGCGGGCCTTCCGGGAAGCAGACGCCATAACCGTCGCTCGCGACCTCGGGCTGCGCCACCCAGGAATAATCCAGGCCGCCCAGCAAGACCTCACCAGCGACCAGTGAACCAGCCACCATGACCGAGCAGGCCGGGGCGGGCGCGGCCTGGCTGCTGATCGACCAGGCGTGGGACGCCTACGGCCAGGACCGGTATGGCACGGCGCGGGCGGCCGCGGCGCGGGCGGTGCAGGCCGCCCAGATGCTCGATGACCCGGCGCTGCTGGTGCAGGCGCTGTCGGCGGAGGCATCCGCGCTGGACATGCTGGGCGACAACACGGCGGCCCTGGCCCGCTATACCCAGATCCTGGGGCTGGCCGAAGACCCGGCCACCCGGGGGCGGCTGGATGATCCGGCCGCGGCGGAGGCGGTGGTCGATGCGCACATGTCCTGGGTGGACTCCGCCCGGCTTGCTGGTGGGGTGCCGGTGCGGGCGCTGTTCGGGGTGCTGGATGCCGGGGAGAACTACCTGCAGGCGACCGGGCGGCCGCAGTGGCGGGCCGGGCTGATGATGCAGCGGGCGCTGACCCACCAGCGGCTGGGCGAGCTGGATGAAGCGGTCGCCTTCGCCGAGGAGGCGCTGGCCCTCTACCAGGACGAGGGCCCCGCTTACACCCGCGCCACCCACCGCCTCCAGCTTGCGGACATTCTCCGCGAGGCGGGGCGGCCGGCCGGGGCAGAGCCGTACTACCAGGCAGTTCTGGACGACGCTGAGACCGACGACGCCTACGGCCGGAAGGTGGCGCTGCAAGGGCTGGCGTGGTGTGCGCTGGCGCGTGACGATCTGGCGGCCGCACGGCGGTACGCGCTGGCCGCGGTGCGCGAGGCCGAGCCGCTCGGCGACGACAGCCTTTCCACCGCCCTCGAAACGGCGGTGGCGGTGCACCGGGCCGCGGGTGACCTGGACGCGGCGGCTGCGGCGGCCGGGCGGAAGTTGGCGGTGGCCCGGCGGCTCGGCGGCCACTACGGCCTGTATTACGCGGTGCGGTCGTCGGTGGATGTGGCGCTGGATCAAGGTGATCTCGGCCAG
>DATJQG010000230.1:0-2954 GCA_035506015.1 Candidatus Edwardsiibacteriota bacterium | reverse complement strand
CACGTGGTAGCCGAAATTGAGGTTCTGCACCGGGTTCTGGGTGCAGAAGATCCAGCGCATCAGGTCGGCGCCGATCTGCTCGGCCGCCTCGTCGAACCAGATGGCGTTGCCCTTGGACTTGTGCATGTCCTCGCCCTGCTCGTCCTTGACCTGGGCGTGCCCCAGCAGGCACTGGAAGGGCGTGCGGCCCTCCAGCACGGTGCTCATCGTCAGGATGGCGTAGAACCAGTTGCGGAACTGGCCCTGCAGGCTCTCGGTGAGGAAGTCGGCCGGGAACCACTGCTGCCAGTAGCCGCGGTCGGCGGGATAGACCCGCGCCGGGTCGTAGCGGTAGGCCCCCGACTTCTCCTTGTCCGGGGTGAAGCACTGCTGCGGCGGCAGCAGGGTCGAGTACATCACGATGCCGGCGTCCAGCCAGGGGTTGCCGACGTCGGGGATGCGCGACATCTCCTTGCCGCACTTTTCGCATTTGATTTTGACCTGGTCGACCCAGGGCCGGTGCGGGCTGTGGCCGTCGAACGACTCCCAGCCGCTGACCGCGCGGGCCTTGAGGTCCTCGTACCCGCCCACCACGTCGAAGGCGCCGCAGGAGCACTCGAAGATCGGCAGGGCCAGGCCCCAGTAGCGCTTCTTGGAGATGCACCAGTCGCCCATGTTCTTCAGCCAGTCCAGCTCGCGGTCCAGGCCCCACTCCGGGACCCAGCGGGCCTGCTTGGCGGACGCCATGATCCGCGGCCGCAGCGCGTCCATGCCGATGAACCACTCGTCCACCAGCCGGAACACCAGCTCGGAGTGGCAGCGCCAGCACTCGGGGTAGCGGTGGGTGTGCTTGTGCGCGTAGTAGAGCAGGCCGCGTGTTTTCAGGTCGTCGATCACCGCGTCGGCCACGTCATTGACGTTCCTGCCCGTCAGCCAGCCGAAGCCCTCGCCGTAGACGCCGGCCTCGTCCAGCGGCGCCACCACGGCCAGCCGCTCCTGCTTGGAGAGCGCGAAGTCCTCCTTGCCGCAGCCCGGCGCGATGTGCACCATGCCGGTGCCGTCGGCCTCGGTGACCTCGCTCCAGGCCACGGTGCGGTGGACGATGCCCTGCTGCGCCGGCAGGGCGTCGAACGGGCCCTGGTACTGCAGGCCGACCAGTTCCCGGCCCGGCAGTTCGGCGGTGACGTCGTAGCCTTTCTTGAGTATTTCCTTGCGGTTCTTGGCCACGTAGTAGGTCTTGCCGTCCTGGGCCACCTTGAGGTAGGTGAACCCGGGGTGCACGGCCACGGCGGTGTTCGAGGTCAGGGTCCAGGGCGTGGTGGTCCACACCAGCAGGTACTCGTGCTGGCGGCCGGCGATCGGCAGCTGCAGGTAGACGCTCTTGTGCGTCATCTCGCGGTAGCCCTCGGTGGCGATCTCCATGTCCGAGAGCGCGATGCCGCAGCGCGTGCACCACGGCATCACGTCGCGGCCCTTGTAGATCCAGCCCTGCTCGTGGCATTTTTTCAGGAAATGCCAGATGGCGTAGTTGTTGTCCGGCGCCATCGTGAAATAGGAATTGTCCCAGTCCATCCAGTAGCCCAGCCGCACCGACTGCGCGGTCTGGACCTTGGAGTACTTGTCGACCCGCGCCTTGCACTGCTCGACGAACTTGTCGATGCCGTAGGTCTCGATGTCGCGCTTGGACGTGAAGCCCAGCTCCTTCTCGACCTCCACCTCCACCCACAGCCCCTGGCAGTCGAAGCCGTTCTGGTAGCGCGCGTCGTAGCCCTGCATCGCCTTGTAGCGGTGCCAGAGGTCCTTGTAGGTGCGGCCCCAGGCGTGGTGCACGCCCATCGGGTTGTTGGCCGTGATCGGGCCGTCGACGTAGCGGAAACGCTGGGCGCTGCCTCTATTGCGGGCGACCAGCTGCTCGAAGATCTTGTGCTCGGCCCAGAACGTCAGGATCCGCCGCTCCAGCTCGGGGAAGTCGAGATTTTGCGGGACGTCTTTGTACATTGTGTATAATGGAACTCGTCGGTATCGTTATCGCAATGATGCCCGCTCAAGCACCCAGCTTGCACAGCGCCTGGTAGACCAGGAAGGCCGGCCAGACCAGGGCCTTGAGGAACCCCAGCACGCCCATCCAGAAGCCGGCGGCGTGGCCGATGTAGTAGACCGCGGCGCCGATCACCCCCAGGCCGTAGACCGCGCCGGTCGAGCTTTCGTGAAAGTGGTGGCTCATGGACCGAACCTCCTGACGTTGTTGTTGACGGTGGCGATCGGAACGCGGCCCTCAGGCCGGGAACTGGCTGAGCCGCCTGAATTGGTTGAACCGGGCGCGGATCTCGGGCTTGGTCAGCGTCTTCAGCCGGTCCAGCGAGAATTTTTCCACGTTGAACGATGCCATCACGCTGCCGTAGACCATCGCCCGGCGCAGCACCGCGTCGCTGATCCGGCCCTGCGACGCCAGGTAGCCCATGAACCCGCCGGCGAAGCTGTCGCCCGCGCCGGTGGGGTCGACCACCCGCGCCAGCGGCAGGGCCGGGATGGCGAACACGCCGTACCTGCTGAACAGCATGGCGCCGTGCTCGCCCTTCTTGATCACCAGGATCTTGGGCCCCAGGGCGCGGACCTTCGCCGCCGCCGCCACCAGGTTGGCCTGGCCCGAGAGCTGCCGGGCCTCGGCGTCGTTGAGGAACATGATGTCGACCCGCCGCATGGTCTTCAGCAGCTCGGCCCGGGCGCCGGTGATCCAGAAATTCATGGTGTCGCAGCCGATGGCCTTGGGGGCGCCCATCGCGGCGATGACCTCGCGCTGCAGCGCGGGATGGATGTTGGCCAGGAACAGGTGGGTGCTGTTGCGGTGGGCCGGCCCCAGCTTGGGGTGGAACCGCTCGAACACGTTGAGCCTGGTGTCGTGGGTCTGGGCCTGGTTCATGTCCCCGTGATAGGAACCGGACCAGCGGAAGGTCTGGCCCTTGGCCGTCTCCAGG
>DATJQG010000229.1:0-2598 GCA_035506015.1 Candidatus Edwardsiibacteriota bacterium | reverse complement strand
TGGCCGCGGGCCTGGCGGCCCAGGACCAGCCGCACATCATCCCCAACCTGCGCAAGGTCGACGTCCGGATCGACGGCCGGATCTCGGCCGGCGAGTACCCGGCGCATTTCACCGAGCCCAAGACCGGGATCGGCGTCAGCTGGGTGTCGGACGGGACGCTGCTGTACGTGGCGCTGGAGAACCCGGGCCCGGGCTGGGTGTCGATCGCCTTCGGCAACCACAAGATCCGCGGCACGGCGATGTTCATCGGCTACCACGACGACGCCGGCGGCAGGGTGGACGAGCACTACGGCTTCTTCTTCTCCAACCACCTGCCGGTGCAGAAGCCCACGCTGGTGGACTTCGCCACCAGCAAAACGGCGGCCGGCTCGATCGTCGAGTTCTCGATCCCGCTGCAGCTGTCCAACGGCCAGACCATCGCCCCGGGCGTAACGATGCCGTTCGTGGTGGCGCTCAACACCCGCAAGCAGGACTCGTTCCGCGGCCGGCCCACCAAAAAGGCCCCGGCCACGCTGCAGCTGGCCAAGCCCGAGGGCGGCAAGGCCGGCGACCTGAAGTTCGACAACCTCGACTCGCTGAAATAGATCAGAACAACACCTGGAACCGAAACTGTGTAGAGGCATCATGAAACGATCAATTTTCCTCCTGCTGGCAGCGATCATCGCCACGGCGGCGTTCGCCGGGGAGACGCCGCCGCGCAAGGTCCCGGTGGTCACGGGCACCGCGCCGGTGATCGACGGCGCCGTCGCCAAGGGCGAGTACGCCGCGACCTTCACCGACCCCGGCACCGGGATCACCGTCTCCTGGCAGGCCGACACGGCGGTGCTCTCCTGCGCCCTGCAGAGCCCGGGCAAGGGCTGGCTGGCGATCGGGTTCGGATCGGACGGCATGAACGGCGCCGACATGGCCATCGCCTACGTCGACACCAGCGGCAAGTGGACCGTCGAGGAGCAGCTGGGCAAGTCGTTCTTCCGCCACGTCAGGGCCGAGAAGCAATCATTGGCCGCCGGCGCGGCGGCCCTGTCCCAGGGCCGGACCGTGATGGAGTTCGCCATCCCGCTGGCGATGCCCAACGGCAAGGCCATCGGCGGCGCGGCCCTGCCGTTCATCCTGGCCTACCACAAGGACAAGACGTCGTTCTCCAAGCACACCAAGCGGTCGTCGGGCACGATGGTCCTCGATCCCGGCTCCCCTAAAAAATAGCAGCAACCACGACACGATCGGAGCGCCACATGGTTTCGACCACCACGGTCAACGGCAAGCACAGCAAGCACGACGTGATGCTGTACGCCCTGTCCACCTGCATCTGGTGCAAGAAGACCAAGAAGCTGCTGGACACGATGGACGTCAAGTACGACTTCATCTGGGTCGACCAGCTGGCGGGCCAGGACGAGGACGATGTGATGAAGCAGGTCAAGAAGCACAACCCCGACTGCACCGTCCCCACGATGGTGATCGACGGCAAGACCTGCATCGTGGGCTTCAAGGAACCGGAGATCAAGAAGGCGCTGTCGTGAGGAGCGGGCGCGAGGTCGAGGCCGATATCCGCGCGCTGGCGGACGAGGACGGCTACTACCTCAACCCCGACCGCGAGATCACCGGGGGCATCATCGAGGGCATCGCGGCCAACGAGGAGCGGCTGGGCTACTGGCGCTGCCCCTGCCGGATGTCCAACGGCGACCGGGCGCAGGACATCGACATCATCTGCCCCTGCGCCTACCGCGACGCCGACCTGGAGGACTACGGCCGCTGCTACTGCGCGCTCTACGTCACCAAGGAATACCTGGACCGCGGCTCGCCGGGCGACCCCATCCCGGAACGGCGGCCCCGCAGCAAATGGGAGAAACCTTCGGTCTCGCCATCGGCCGCACCCGGGGCCGGCAAGCCCGCCGCCGCCGGGCCGATCAAGGTCTGGCGCTGCGAGGTCTGCGGCTACCTCTGCGCCCGGGCCGACGCGCCCGCGGTCTGCCCGATCTGCCGCGCCAAAAAGGACAGGTTCGAGGAATTCGACCTTCAACGTTAACGGGATCGAAGCGCAGAACGATGGAGAAGACCGAGCAGGCTGTTTCCCTGTTCCGACAAGGCTTTTCCTGTTCCCAGGCCGTGTGCGCGGCCTTCGCGCCCGAGCTGGAGCTCGACGCCGAGACCGCGCTCAAGCTGTCCGGCGCGTTCGGCGGCGGCTGCGGCCGGCAGGGCGGGCTGTGCGGCGCGGTGGCCGGCGCGATGATGGCGCTGGGGCTGAAGCACGGCCGCACCAAGGCCGAGGACACCGCCACCCGCGACGCCTGCTACGCCGCGGTGCAGGCGCTGTGGCGGGAGTTCAAAACCCGCAACGGCGGCATGATCGACTGCCGCGACCTGCTGGGCTGCGAGCTGGGCACGCCCGAGGGCGCGGCCCAGGCCAAGGCGATGGACTTCCACAACAAGGTCTGCCCCAAGTTCGTGCGCGACGCCGGGGAGATCCTGGAGAAATTGCTTTTATCCTCCTGAGTGAGCATTCATCGTCATTCTGCGTAATGCATCATGCATGGCATGCGAAGAATCTCAGTGATCAGCTAGATCCTTCGACGGCCGGGCAGGGCGCCATGCTCAGGATGA
>DATJQG010000228.1:0-2813 GCA_035506015.1 Candidatus Edwardsiibacteriota bacterium | reverse complement strand
GCCGCGCCCGCAGCAGCAGCGTCCAGGCCTGGTTGTCCTCGTCCTGGCCGATCCAGATGCCGAAGTCGCCGTTGATCCACGATCCCGGCGCCAGGCGCGGCAACGCGTCCGGCTGGTGCCGGTCGAGGTAGTCGCTGAAGGTGCAGCACTGCAGCCGGTCGCTGGCTTGCAGTCCGGCATACAGCCGGTCCAGGAACTCGCGCCCGTCCCCGGGGTAGAACTCCCAGCAGTTCTCTCCGTCCAGCATGATGGGCACGACGTGGCGCTCGGCGGCGGCGCCCAGGCCGGACGCGATCTGCTCCAGCCGGCCGACCATGTCCTGGGCGGCGTCGGCCGCCTTCCAGCCCGCGTAGCTGAAGCCGATCAGGTCGGACAGCTGCTGGTCGCGGAAGAAGACGGCCGGCGAGCCCTGGCCGCGCAGCGCCCAGGCCTGGTAGCGCTGGCCGGCATCCGCCCGCACGGGCAGCGCCAGGCTGCGCGCCAGGATGCCCTCGTCGGTGGCCAGCCAGCGGGCGCCGGCCGCGGCGATCAGGTCGTAGGCCTGCTCGCTGACGCTGCCCTCGGACGGCCAGATCCCGGCCGGCCGCCGGCCCAGCAGCCGCTCCGCGTAGTCGAGGCCGCGGGCGATCTGGGCCGCGGCGTCGCCAGGATAGGCGAAGCGCGGCGGCAATGCCGCGCCTGGCATGCACTGGCGCGCCACGTCGGAATCGCACAGCAGCGGCAGGATCGGGTGGTAATACGGCGTGGTCGAGACCTCGATCCGCCCAGCTTCCCATGCCGCGCGGTAGGCCGGGATGATCGAGCGGAGGATCTCGGCCTGCTGGGCCAGCAGCACCTGCTTGTCCTGCTCGGTGAACCCCCTGCCCTTCTGCCGCAGCTCGCGCAGGTCCGCTCGCTGCTCGAAATGCAGCGGATCGACCCAGCTCAGCGTGAACCAGACCTGGAGATCGAGCAGGTCGGCCGCGGTGAAGCGCCGCGCGATCCGCGGCAGGTCGGCCTCGCGGAAGTTGCAGCCGCGCTTTTCCAACAATTCCCAGTACCGCGGATGCGGCCGGATCATGGTCTGCCAGTTGGCCATGAAGAAATCGCGCAGCACCTGGCAGCGCTGCTGCTCGCCGAGCTCCGCGGCCGGCAGTGCGGTCAGATCGAGGTGGACGTCGCTGGCGCCCTCGGCGTAGCCGGCCAGCTGGTCCAGCAGCGACGGCACCAGGTTGAACGTGACGCGCAGCCCGGGGAACCGGTCCGTCGCGCGCACCATGTCGAAGTAGTCCTTGAGCGCGTGCAGCCGCACCCAGGGCAGGCGAAAAGCCCTGTTACCGGGCGACCGGTAACAGGGCTGGTGCATGTGCCACAGGAAGGCGACGTTGAGCCGTGCCATGGACGGGCCCCGGGCGTTTACTGGGCCGAGAGCATGGTCAGTTCGACCTTGGCCTGCGAGGACGCCTGGCTCTGCTTGTACGCGTCGAGCACCTGCTGGTAGGCGGCCCGGGCCTTGTCGGGCAGCTTGGCGTTGGCGTAGCAGCGCCCGGCCGCCAGCAGCGCCTGGGAGGCGAAGAACTGCTCCTTGGGCAGCTGGGCGGCGATCCGGCTGTAGTAATCCGCGGCCTTGGCGAAATCGCCCTTCTGCTCGTAGCAGGCGGCGACGCCGCTCAGCGCGCCGTAGCGGATCAGCGGGTTCGAAGGGCCGGCCTTGACGCAGCGGGAATAGGACTCCAGGGCCTGGTCGAACTTGCCTTGCCGCATGCCGATGTTGCCGAGGTTGACCAAGGCCTCCTTGGCGGCGTTGGTCGACCCGTAGCGCTTGACGATATCGTTGAAACCCTGCTCGGCCTGCTGGTACTGGCCGCTGAACAGCGCGCCCTGCACCGAGGACAGCATCAGGCTGGCCTCGCGCTCGCTTTTGGACCGGCTCTGGGCGATGAACGCCAGGCCCACGGCGATGATCAGCGCGCCGACGGCGACCGCCAGCACCTCGGTGGTATGGCGCTTGACGAAATCGGCCACCGTGATCATCGACTCGGAGAATTCATCATGTTTCAAGGTCTGTTTGCTGATCTGATGGGACACGGATCCCTCCTTGCATCTGCGGGGTTATCTGGTTGCGAACGGTAATTATACGCTATTCGACGGCCCGCTGTCAAGGCGGGCCAGGGCGGCCGCGGTCAGAACACCTCGCCCCAGGCCACGATCACCCGCCAGGCGCGGATCGATCGAACGTGCGCCAGCGGCGCGGCCGCGTCCAGCCGGGCCGATCCCAGGGGCAGCACGTAGCGCACGCCGGCCCCGGGGCTGCCCACGGCCTCGGCCAGCGAGACCTTGGCGAACCGGCGATCGCTGACGAAGCCGGCGTCCCCGAAGCAGGCCAGCAGCCATTTGCCGTGGACCCGCAGCCGGGCTTCCAGGTTGAGCAGCACCATCTTGTCGCCGCCGGTCGGCCGGCCCTGGCCGTCGAGCGGCCCGGCCATGCCCAGCCCGAACCCGCGCAGCGTCATCGGCCCGCCCAGGTAGAATTTCTCGTAGACCGGCACCTGGAAGCGGCGCGACCAGTCGCCGATGATGCCGCACCGCAGCCGGGCGGCGAACTGCAGCGGCAGGGGCCGCAGGCCGCCGTAGACGATCGCGGTGCCGCTCAGCCGCTGGTAGGTGTCGGTCCCCCCCAGCAGGCCGCCGGCGTATTCCGCCTCGCCGTCGCCGCGCAGGCCGCGGATCGGGCTGACCGGGTCCAGCGTCCGCTCCAGGCCGGCGTAGAGCGACAGCGAGCGGCGGCCGCGGTAATGCAACGTGTCGGCGGCATTGTCGGGGATCGACCAGTT
>DATJQG010000227.1:0-6622 GCA_035506015.1 Candidatus Edwardsiibacteriota bacterium | reverse complement strand
CCGCGCTGGTCGATGGCATCCGCGAGCTGGCTCTCTCGTTGGACGAGCATGAGGTGTTCCAGCCGTTGATGGTCAGCAGTCCGATCTTCGCCGACGGCTCGGCGCCGGTGACGCGCGGCACGTTCGAGGCGGCATCGTACGCCGCGGGCTGCGCGCTGGCCGCCGCCGCCGCGGTCGAGCAGGGGGACGAAGTCTCGGTCGCGCTGTGCCGGCCGCCGGGGCACCACGCGGGCCGGTCATTTTGCGGCGGGTTCTGCTATTTCAACAATGCGGCGCTGGCGGCGCAGCGGCTGTCGCGACAGGGAACGGTCGGGATCCTGGACATCGATTACCACCATGGCCACGGCACGCAGGACATCTTCTACGCCCAGGGCGACGTGGCGTACGCCTCGCTGCATGCGGATCCCCGGCATGAATACCCTTACCATTTCGGCAGGCCGGGAGAGAACGGCACGGGCCAGGGGCGGGGATGGAATCTGAACCTGCCGCTGCCGCAGGACTGCGACCAGGATCTCTACCTCGCGGCGCTGGATCAGGCGCTGGCATGGCTGGCGGGCAAAGGGACGAAGTCCCTGGTGGTGTCGCTGGGTTTCGATACCTGTAAACTCGATCCGTTCGGGGGACTGGGCCTGGATACCAGTTCCTACCGAACGATCGCTCAGAGAATCCGTACCTTGGAAAAGCCCACAGTCATTGTGTTCGAGGGCGGGTACAACATCACGGCGCTCGGCCCCTGCTGGGGCAGTTTCATCAACGGATTATGATCACAAGACATTCAATGGATCGACATCATGTGGCATGACGAGGACATAGAGGACCTGCCGCTCGGCAGGATCTACGACGGGAAAATGATGCGGCGGCTGCTGCCGCTGCTGGCGCCCTTCCGGCTGCGGGTGCTGGGCACCGGCCTGCTGCTGGTGGCCACGTCCGCTTTGGGCGTGCTGCCGCCGCTGTTGCTGAAACGGGCGATCGACTGCGACATCGCCGGCCACGACCTGCGCGGGCTGATGCTGACCGCGGGGCTGTACCTGCTGCTGCAGGCGGTGGTGTTCGCCACGGGCTACCTGATGCAGCTGGCGCTGGAATCCCTGGGCGTGCGGATCGTGTCAGCGCTCAAGCAGCGGCTGTTCGCGCACATGGTCGATCTCGACGTGTCGTACTTCGACCAGTACCCCGTGGGCAAGCTGATCGCCCGGGTGGAGAGCGACACCGAGGCCGTCCGCCGGCTGTTCACCTCGACCATGTCCACCATGCTGTCCTCGCTGGTCAGCCTGGTCTGGATCATCGCGATCCTGGCGGGCAACAGCGCCCGGCTGCTGCTGGCGATCGCGGCCATCGTGCCCGTGATCGCGCTGCTGACCGTGCTGTACCAGCGCCGGGTCCGTCCGATGTTCGCGGTGGTGCGCCGCAAGTACGCGGCCATCGTCGGCTACCTCACCGAGATGCTCCAGGGGATGCGCGTAGTGCAGGCCTTTTCGCGCGAGGCCGAGGTCAGGGACCGGCTGCGGCAGCTCAACGCCTCGATGCTGAGGACCCAGGTGCCGTCGGAGGTGCTGTCGATGGGCTTCTTCTCCCTGATGGACGTGTTCGAGATCATCGGCCTGGCGGTGATCCTGTTCGTGGGCGGCGGCATGGCCAACCGGGGCCTGCTGACCATCGGAACGCTGGTGCTGTTCCTCAACTACCTGCAGCAGTTCTTCGCGCCGGTGCACGCCTTCTCCGATCAGGTGAGCGTGATGCAGCGGGCGTTCGCCGCGGCGGAGCGCGTGTTCCAGATCCTGGACCTGCGGCCGCAGGTCACCGACGCCCCCGGCGCCAAGGACTGGCCGGGCTTTGATCGTGAGATCGAGTTCAAGAACGTGTTCTTCTCGTACGCCGGCCGCGCCGGGCAGGACGAGCCGGAATGGGTGCTGAAGGACATCAGCTTCACGGTGGGCAAGGGCCAGAGGATCGCGCTGGTGGGCGCCACCGGGGGCGGCAAGACCTCGGTGATCAACCTGCTGCTGCGGTTCTACGACCCGCAGCGGGGGGCGATCACGGTCGACGGCCGGAACCTGCGGGACATCCAGATCGACAGCCTGCGGAGCAAGTTCGGCCTGGTGCTGCAGGACGTGTTCCTGTTCCCGGGCTCGGTGCGCGAGAACCTGACCTTGGGCGCCACCATACCCGAGGCCACGCTCGACCAGGCGGTCGAGATCCTGGGGCTGCAGCGGATCATGGAGCGGATGCCCAACGGGCTGGAGTCGGAATTGGCCGAGCGCGGCGCCAACCTCTCGCAGGGTGAGCGCCAGCTGGTGTCGTTCGCACGGGCGCTGGCCTTCGACCCCGAGATCCTGATCCTGGACGAGGCCACCTCCTCGGTCGACCCCAACTCGGAGCGGCTGATCCAGGCCGGCATCCAGCGGCTGCTGCAGGGGCGCACCGCGATCATCATCGCCCACCGGCTGTCGACCATCCTGGACGCCGACCGCATCCTGGTGATCCACAAAGGGCGGATCGCCGAATCGGGCACGCACCAGGAGCTGATGGCAAAGAACAGCTACTACGCCAAACTCTACCGGATCCAGTTCGCATAGATGAAAGAGAAAGCACATGAAGAAGACGAACAATATATGGGTCAGCGACAAGGTCCATTTGCGCGCCGTGGAACCGAAGGACCTTGGTACGTTCTACAGGAATGGGCGCGAGGATGATACTGAATGCGACCGGCTCTGTGACACGATTCATTTTCCGCGACCGTTCGAAGCGATGAAGGCGAAGGTTGAAGCCCTGGCGAAAGAGGAACCCAAGGACGACTCATTCCTTTGGATGATCGAGAATCGACAAGGTCAGGTGGTCGGCGGCATCAACACATTCGACTGCAGCCACCGCCACGGGACGTTTAAGTATGGCGTCGCGATCATGCGCAAGAACTGGCGCAAGGGTTACGCGCTGGAAGCGATCATAATCGTCCTGCGGTACTTCTTCCACGAAATGCGATACCAAAAAGCGACTGTGCACATCTACGATTTCAACGCGCCGTCGATCAAACTGCACGAATCATTGGGATTCAAGCATGAAGGGCGATTGCGCAGGATGTGCTTCACCAATGGCGAGCATCACGACGAAGTCTTGATGGGCATGACCAAAGAGGAATTCGACCGGAAATATCCCAAACAACAACCGTGAACGGGCATCCAATGTCTGAACCAATGGAAATAGGGAAGAAAGACCAGGGCAGCCTGAAGCTGATCTTCGGCTGGCTGTTCGAATACTGGCGCGGCCACAAGCTGAAGGTGCTACTGCTCGCCGTGATGACCGCGGCCTGCGCCATGATGAACGCCAGCTACCCGCTGTTCTACGGCAGGGTGGTCGACGGCCTGCGCCACGGCGCCGCCGCCTCGGCGCGCAACCGCGACGTCCTGCTGCTGCTGGCGCTGGGCCTGGGCTATTCCCTGCTGAACTGGGCGCTGATGTCGCTGCGGGGTTGGACCAACCTCAAGATCGAGGTCGAGCTGCGGCAGAGAATATTCAACCACCTCACGTCCATGGGCCCGTCGTTCTTCGCCAGGTTCCGCAGCGGCGACTTGATCACCCGGATGACCGACGATATCGGCGAGAAACTGGCTTGGTATACCTGCTCGGGCGTGTTCCGGGCGCTGCAGGGCATCGTGACCTTCTGCTTCATCATGGCGGTGTTGGTGCGGCTGAACCCGCTGCTGGCACTGCTGACGCTTTTGCCGCTGCCGCTGATCGCCGTCGTCTTCATGGTGGGCGAGAGCGGCTTCGAACACCGCTACCACGGGCTGCAGCGTGCCATCTCGGCGGTCAATGATCTGCTCGAGGCCTGTTTCTCGGGCATCCGGGTGCTCAAGGTCTACAATCGCCTGCAACACCAGAAGAGCAAGTTCGACGGCGTGATGGCCGACCGCATCCGGGCCGAGGTCAACAGCATCAAGGCCGAAGGGCTGTACGGCATGGCCGACGGCTTCGTCACCCAGGTGGGCGTGATCGTCGTGCTGGTGGCCGGCGGATGGCTGGCGATCACGGGGAAACTCACCCTGGGCGGGTTCGTGATGTTCATCGTCTACTCGATGAAGCTGATCGAGCCGTTCTGGAACATGGGCAATTTCTTCATGGCCGGCAAGCGCGCGGCGGTCTCGTATTCGCGCGCCCTGGAGCTGCTGTCGGCGGCCCCCGAGGTCCAAGACCCGCAGCTGCCCGAACGGCCGCGCTTCGACCGCCAGATCGCGTTCGAGGACGTGTCTTTCAGCTACGGCGGCGGCAAACAACCCGTGCTGTCGGACATCAGCTTCGCGGTGGCCCGGGGCCAGAAGGTGGCGGTGATGGGCGAGGTGGGCTGCGGCAAGAGCACGCTGGTCAGCCTGCTGCTGCGGTTCCACGACCCGCAGCGGGGCCGGGTGACGATCGACGGCACCGACATCAGGCGGTTCTCGCTGCGCGGGCTGCGCGGGCTGTTCGGCTACGCGCCGCAGGAGGCGCTGCTGTTCTCGGAGACGGTGCTCAACAACGTGATCTTCCACCGCGATGACGTGGACCAGGCCAAGGCGCTGGAGGCCAGCCGCATCTCCCAGCTGGACAAGGAGGTCAAGGACTTCGCCAAGGGGTTCGACACCATGATCGGCCAACGGGGCCTGTCGCTCTCCGGCGGCCAGAAGCAACGGGCGTCCTTGGCGCGGGCCATCGTCGAGCGGGTCGCGGCCGGCCACCCCCAGGCGCTGATCCTGGACGATATCACCTCGGCGCTGGACGCCACCACCGAGGCGCTGGTCTGGCAGGAACTGGAGGAGAAATTGCCTCACGTCACCTGCTTCATCGTCTCGCACCGCACCTCGACCATCGAGCGGGCCGACCTGATCGTGGTGCTGAAGGACGGGCGGATCGCGGAGCAGGGCTCGCACGCCGAGCTGATGGACAGGGGCGGCTACTACGTCACCCTGCGCGAGCGCGAGCAGATGCAGGAGAACGGCAACGGTAACAACCATCACTAGGAATGTCGGCTGGACACTGCTCCGGCCATTCGAAAGGACGTGATCGCGATGAACGCGATACATTGCAAGAACATCCACAAGCATTTCAAGAAGAAGAAGGTGGTCGCCCTGCGGGACATCGACTTTACCGTCCCTAAGGGCGAGACCTTCGGCATCATCGGGCCCAACGGCTCGGGCAAGAGCACCCTGGTGCGGATCCTGTCGACCCTGCTGATCCCGGACACCGGGACTGCGACCGTGTTCACCCACGACGTGGTCAAGTCGCCGATGGCGGTGCGGCGGATGATCAACCGGGTGAGCGTGGACGCGGCCTTCTTCAAGAAGCTGTCGGCCTGGGAGAACCTGCGCTATGCGGCGCGGCTCTACGGCGTGCCCAAGAAAGAGGCGCGGGAGAGGACCCTGGCCATCCTGGACTCGATGGGTTTCCCCAAGAAGCGGTTCGACGAGCCGCTGGAGGAGCTGTCGCGCGGCATGCAGCAGAAGGTCGCCATCGCGCGGTCGCTGTTCACCTCGCCGATCCTGCTGCTGCTGGACGAGCCCACCACGGGGCTGGACCCGCGCTCCAAGCAGGAGGTGCAGGAATTCATCCGCGGCATGAAGCAGACCACCGACATCACGGTGCTGCTGACCACGCACGACATGGCCGAGGCCGAGGCGCTGTGCGACCGCATCGCCATCATCAACGGGGGCGGGTTCGTGGCCGTGGACCGCGCGGTCAACCTCAGGGAGAAGTACGGCGTCGACGACCTGGAGGCCGTGTTCATGAAGAGCACGGGCAAGGAATGGGCGGAACAGGAGGAGGACAATGAGAGCGAGAAATGAGCTGATATCGACCCTGGGCTTTTTGGAGCGCAACCTGTCGCTGGTCAAGCGCTACCTGGGCTGGGAGATCGTGTTCCTGACCTACAACATCGTCAACGCGCTGACCATCGGGTTCATCGGCGTGACGCAGGGCAAGCAGTTCGTGATGTACCTGACCATCGGCGCGCTGATCTGGGGGTTCCTGTCGGTGCTGTTCCACGAGATCTCAGAGTCGGTGGCCTGGGAGCGCTGGGAGGGCACCATCGAGTACACGTTCATGGCGCCGATCCACCGCTTCACCCAGCTGATGGGCTCGTGCCTGTTCGCCATCGTCTACGGCCTGATCCGCACGGTGATCATCCTGTGCTGCGTGGCCCTGTTCCTGGGCCTGTCGCTCAAGCACGCCAACCTGGGCGCGGCCTTCGTGGTGCTGGTGGTCTCCGGCTTGTCGTTCATCGGGCTGGGCCTGGTGGCGGCCATCCTGCCGTTGATGTCCACCGAGAAGGGCGCGCAGGCCACGCACATCATGGAGGCGGTGATCCTGCTGGTGTCCGGCGTGTACTACGACGTGTCGGTGCTGCCGGCATGGCTGCGGCCGCTGTCGGCGTTCTCGCCGGCCACCTACTCGCTGCGGGCGCTGCGCGGCGCGCTGCTGGAGGGCAAGTCGCTGGCCGACCTCTGGCCGACCGTGCTGCTGCTGCTGGCGATCGGGGCGCTGCTGATCCCGATCGGCATGTTCGCCTTCAGCCTGGCCGAGACCTACGCCAAGAAGACCGGCAAGCTGAAGCGCAACGGGTAAAAAAGAACAGGCGGTGCATCGCTGCACCGCC
>DATJQG010000226.1:0-8028 GCA_035506015.1 Candidatus Edwardsiibacteriota bacterium | reverse complement strand
TCAACGCGGCCAATCATTCAGCCAAGGAGGCGCCCATGACCAAGGAAAAGGAAAAGCAACCGATATCCGTGCGGATGTCCCGGGTGCTGCGCAAGATCGCCGACGGCCACAGCCTGGACAAGATCGCCAACGAGGAGGAATGCCTCCAGGCGGCGCTCAAGGAGGCCCTCAAGGCGCTGGCCGACAAGATCGAGGTCGAGTCCGGCAAGGTCAAGCTGACCCTGGCCATCGACGGCGCGGCCCGCGGCAACCCCGGGCCGGCCGGCGCCGGCGCCGCCATCCTCGACCACCACGGCACGGCCCTGGCCGAGAAGAGCGAGTACCTGGGCACGGCCACCAACAACGAGGCCGAGTACCATGCGCTGATGCTCGGGCTGCAGCTGGCGCTGGAGCGCGGCTACAAGCGGCTGCACATCCAGACCGACAGCGAGCTGCTGGCCAACCAGATCCGGGGCGACTACAAGGTCAAGGAACCGCGGCTCAAGGCGCTGTTCGCCAAGGCCCACGCGCTGCTGGCGCAGCTCGAGGAATGGGACATCGCCAACGTGCCGCGCGAGCAGAACCGCCTGGCCGACCGGCTCTGCAACATCGGCATCGACAAGGCCGGGAAATAACCGCCGCTCATTGATAAGGACGGGATCGGATGATCGCTCTCCGGTTCACCGGAGGGAGGAAAGTCCGAGCTCCAGAGGACAGGCCGCCGCGGGAACACCGCGGGACCCCGATTGATCGGGGGACGGAAAGTGCCACAGAAAACAGACCGCCCGGCGCAAGTCGGGTAAGGGTGAAACGGTGGGGCAAGAGCCCACCGCTCGGACCGCAAGGAACGAGGCACGGCAAACCCCGGCCGGAGCAAGACCAAATAGATTCTGCCATCCCCCGCCGCGAGGCGGGGTACAAGGACGGTCCGTCCGCACGGCAGAAGGGTAGGTCGCTTGATCCGCCTGCGGCGGACCAGATAAATGATCGTCGTCCCGCTTCGGCGGGATACAGAACTCGGCTTACAGATCCCGTCCTTATCTTCTATCCACACCGACCGTCGTCCGCGGCGCGGCCCCCGCCCGCGGCGGCGCCCCGCTGCACCCGCCCGCAAAGGAACCGATGGAAAAACGCTGGATCTATCCCGCCACCGGCAACGAGGCCCTGGTCAACCAGCTGGCGGCCAGTTTGGGCATCTCCCCGCTGATCGCCCGGCTGCTGCTGACCCGCGGCGTGGCCCAGGCCGCCGAGGCCCGGCAGTTCCTCAAGCCGCAGCTGGCCGACCTGCACGACCCCTTCCTGCTGCCCGACATGGCGCGGGCCATCGACCGGCTGGACGAGGCCCTGCGGCAGGGGCAGCGCATCATGGTCTACGGCGACTACGACGTCGACGGCATCACCGCCACCGCCCTGCTGCTGAAGGGGCTGTGCCGCATCGGGGCCCAGGCCTCGTGGTACCTGCCCAACCGCAGCCGGGAGGGCTACGGCATCTCGCCGGCCGGGGTCGACGAGGCCAAGGCCCGCGGCGCGGGCCTGATCGTCTCGGTCGACTGCGGCATCACGGCCCACCAGGAGGTGGCGTACGCGTCCAGCTTGGGCATCGACTGCATCGTCACCGACCACCACGAGACCAAGGACAGCCTGCCCGCGGCCGCTGCCGTGGTCGACCCCAAGCGCGGCGACAGCGCCTACCCCTACCAGGAGCTGGCCGGCGTGGGGGTGGCCTACAAGATGCTGCAGGCGCTGTACCGCCGCCACGGCCTGCCCGAGGCCGACCTGGAGCCCGACCTCGACCTGGTGGCGCTGGGCACCATCGCCGACATCGTGCCGCTCACCGGCGAGAACCGCATCCTCGCCAAGTTCGGCCTGGAGGCCATCCGCAGCAGCGCCAAGCCCGGCATCCGCGCCCTGCTGGAGGTCGCCAAGCTGGTGGACCGGCCGCTGGACTCGGGGCAGATCGTGTTCATCATGGCGCCGCGCATCAACGCCGCCGGCCGGATGGGCGACGCCGGCACCGCGCTGCAGCTGCTGGTGACCGAGGACCCGCAGCAGGCCGCGGCCATCGCCCGGCTGCTGGACGAGGAGAACAAGAAGCGCAAGGCCATCGACGACCAGATCCTGGAGAGCGCCACCGCCATGGTCCGCAGCCAGATCGACCTGGAGCGCGAGAAGGTGATCGTGCTGTCGTCCGCCGACTGGCACCAGGGCGTGATCGGCATCGTGGCCTCGCGCCTGGTCGAGCAGTTCTACCGCCCGACGGTGCTGATCGCGGTCGACGGCGACCGCGGCAAGGGCTCGGCCCGCTCCATCGCCAACTTCCACCTGCACGAGGCCCTCAAGCAGTGCCAGGAGCTGCTGCTGGGCTTCGGCGGCCACAAGTACGCCGCCGGCCTGACCATCGACACCTCGCAGATCCCGGCGTTCAGAAAGAAGCTCAACGACGTGGCCGCCGGCGCGCTGACCCCCGACGACCTGCTGCCCAACCAGGTGCTGGACGCCGCCGTCGACCTCGACGCGCTGGACGCACCGCTGGCCCGCGATTTCTCGCTGTTCGCGCCGTTCGGCCCGGGCAACCGCCACCCGGTGCTGGTGTCCTACCAGACCCGCATCGTGGGCAGCCCCTACATCGTCGGCAACAACCACCTCAAGTTCAAGGTCAAGCAGAAGCACAAGATCTTCGACTCGATCGGCTTCTCGTTCGGCGACCTGCTGCCCGAGATCGAGGACCCCGACGCCGCCATCGACCTGGCCTTCGTGCTGGAGGAGAACGAGTGGCAGGGCCGCAAGAAGCTGCAGCTGCGGGTCAAGGACATCAAGGTGCACTAGGACTGTTCCCCATTGCCCGTTTCCCGTTCGCCCGTTCATTGTCCATTGTTCATTGCTGATTGTAGAATAGATGCCCATCCGCTACCACCGCACCAAGCTCGCCAACGGCATGACCGTGATCAGCGAGCGGATCCCCAACACCCACTCGGTGGCCGTGGGGTTCTGGCTGGCCCGCGGCTCGCGCGACGAGACGCCCGCCACCAACGGCATCGCGCACCTGATCGAGCACATGTCGTTCAAGGGCACGGCCACCCGCAGCGCCCGCGACATCGCGCTGTCGCTGGAGTCGATCGGCGGCCACCTCGACGCCTTCACCACCAAGGAGGAGACCTGCTTCTACGCCCGGGCGCTGGACGAGCACCTGCCCCGCGCCGTGGACGTGATCGCCGACCTGATCTGCCACCCGAAATTCTCGCCGCAGGACCTGGAGCGCGAGCGCACGGTGATCCTGGAGGAGATCAAGGGGCTGGAGGACACGCCCGACGAGCTGATCCACGACTACTTCGACCAGCTGGTGTTCGACGGCCACCCCTTGAGCCTGCCGATCGTCGGCAGCGCCGGCAACTGCCGCGCCTTCACCGCCGGGGACGTGATGGCCCACCGCCGGCGGATGTTCGTCCCGGCCAACACCGTAGTGGCCGTGGCCGGCAACGTCGACCACCGGCGGCTGCTGGATTTGCTGGATAGATCTTGCCCCGACCTGCCGCCGGGCCGGCCGTCAACGGCGAAGCCGCGCCCGCCCCGCTACGCCGGCGGACTGCGGATCGTGCGGCGCGACATCGCCCAGGTCCATCTCTGCCTGGGCTTCCCGGCGCTGTCCTACAAGCACCCCGCCCGCTACGCCCTGATGCTGGTGTCGACCATCCTGGGCGGCGGCATGAGCTCGCGGCTGTTCCAGGAGATCCGCGAGGACCACGGGCTGGCCTACTCGGTCAGCACCTTCCTCGAATTGTACCGCGACGCCGGCCTGTTCGGCGTCTACCTGGGCGCCTCGCCCCAGCGCATCCAGCAGGCCGCCGACATGGCGCTGGCCGAGTTCCGCAAGTTCGTCACCGCGCCGGTGCCGCGCCAGGAGTTCGACAACGCCAAGGCCCAGCTCAAGGGCAACATGATCCTGGGCATGGAGAGCATCACCAACCGGATGATGCGGCTGGCCAAGAGCGAGCTGATCGGCGAGCCGATGCACGATTTGGACTACGCCGTCCGGCAGATCGACGCCGTCAAGCTGGAGGACATGGTGCGGGTGGCCGAGCAGCTGTTCCGGCCGGAGCGGCTGGCCGCCACGCTGCTGGGCCCGGTCAAGCCGCGGGCCTTCGACCTGCGCAAGGATTTATTGTCGTAACACCCGGTCTCCCGTCATCCTGAAAAGGCCATCCTGCCCGGCCCTTGAAGGATCTAGCTTTGTCAGATTCTTCGCGTGCAAGGCATGTCGTCTGACTCAGAATGACGTGAATCGTCATCCTGAGAACAGCCTCACGCCCGACCCTTGAAGGATCTACCCCTGTCAGATTCTTCGCAGGTCAGGCGATGTGGTCTGACTCAGAATGACGCAACTCGTCATCCTGAAATGGGCATCGTGCCCGACCCTTGAAGGATCTGCCTTGCGAGATTCTTCGCGTGCAAGGCGATGTGGTCTGGCTCAGAATGACGGGGATCGTCATCCTGAAGAAGCCGCCCTGCCCGACCCTTGAAGGATCTACCCCTGTCAGATTCTTCGCGTGCAAGGCGATGTGGTCTGACTCAGAATGACGTGATAAAAATGTTTTCTTTTAGTCTTCCGGTCTTTTCGTCTTTCAAGTCTATATAATGAGGATACCGCCATGAGCAAGAACGCCGACCTGGCACTCTCCAAGCGGGCGCACGGCATGCAGGCCTCGCCCATCCGTAGGCTGGTGCCGCTGGCCGACGACGCCAAGAAGAAGGGCGTCACGGTCTACCACCTCAACATCGGCCAGCCCGACATCCCCACGCCGCCCGAGATCATGGACGCCGTGCACGGCTTCAAGGAGGAGGTGCTGGCCTACGGCCCGTCGCAGGGCATCATGCCGCTGCGCACGGCCATCCGCGACTACTTCTACAACCTGGGCAGCGCGCTGGAGGTCGACGACATCATGGTGACCACGGCCGGCAGCGAGGCCATCATCTTCGCGCTGATGGCCATCGGCGACCCCGGCGACGAGGTGCTGGTGCCCGAGCCGTTCTACACCAACTACAACGGCTTCGCCACGATGGCCGACATGAAGGTGGTGCCCGTGCCCACCCACGTCGCGGACGGCTACGCCTGCCCGCCCAGGGAGGAATTCCTGAAGCGGGTGACGTCCAAGACCAAGGCCATCATGTTCTGCTCGCCCAACAACCCCACCGGCGCCATCTTCACCAAGGCCGACCTGGAGATGATGGCCGGCCTGTGCGCCGAGAAGGGCCTGTGGCTGCTGGCCGACGAGGTCTACCGCGAGTTCGCCTACGACCACGCCCACGCCCCCAGCGCCCTGGAGCTGAAATCGATCTCCGACCGCGTGATCGTGATGGACTCGGTCTCCAAGCGGTTCTCGGCCTGCGGCGCGCGGGTGGGCTGCATCGTCTCGCGCAACCACGACCTGATGCACGCCATGCTGAAGTTCGGCCAGGCCCGGCTCTGCCCGCCGACCATCGAGCAGGTGGGCGCCGCGGCCGGCTACAAGCACCTGGAGACCTTCATCAAGCAGATGATCCCCGAGTACCAGAAGCGGCGCGACATCGTCTGCGAGGAACTGGCCAAGATCAAGGGCGCGGTGTTCACCAAGCCGGCCGGCGCCTTCTACATCATGCCGCAGCTGCCGATCGACGACGGCAGCAAGTTCGCGGCCTGGATGCTGACCGACTTCCAGCACGACAAGGCCACCACGATGGTGGCGCCCGGCGACGGGTTCTACGCCACGCCCGGCAAGGGCAAGCACGAGGTGCGCATCGCCTATGTGCTGAAGGAGGACGACCTGCGCAAGGCCATGGAGATCCTGCGGCTGGGGATCGACACATATAATAGCAAGCAGTAAGCGAACAGACGAACAGGCCGGCAGCAATGCCGGCTTTTATTTTCAAATGTCAACAATTCTAGAAGCCATAGAAATGGGCAAATCCGGGCGGATCGAGCGATGGGTGCATACGTATCTTGCACAGCCTCATCCGCCAGGCAATGCAGGGCTGCTGGAGGGCCTGAAAAAGATGCCCCGTTATTGGATCGGACCGATAAAGACTAATCTTTGTGAGCTCGTCCAGGTTTGCGGTCCTGATAGCAGTTTCGAATTTCATGAGAACGCTGTAACATGGGACATCGGACTCCAGCAAAATATCATACGGCTGGAACAGGGAGATCAGCCGCCGCACATGATCGTCGAATATACCGGACATGGATTACGAATCGCCGATGGCAACCATAGGTATGCGGCGCTCAAGGCTTGCGGATATTCCGCCTATTGGGCCATCATCTGGTGTAACTCCCGCATGGATTACGAGGATTGCCGGGACAAATATCTGCCAGGAGATTGATGCCATGTTCTTCCTGATCACCGGCGCGGCGGCGTCGGGCAAATCGACGATGGCATACCTCCTCAAGGAAAAACTGCCTAATGCCGAGTGCCACGACTACGATGAAAAGACCGTGGCGACGGCCATTGACCGATGCCGCATCCTGGAAGAGGAATGGATCCCTGCGGCCCTGCTGGCCCAGCGCACGGGCAGGGATTTTGTGCTGGCCTCGCATTCCCCGTTCGGCGAGCTGCTGGCGGCGCCGTCCGCGATCCGGCTGGAGGGCATCAGCGGCTGCCTGCTTGATTGCCACGACTTCGAGCGCGTCCGGCGGCACCGCGCCCGGCCGGAGATGGCGGATTGGCCACTGACGCAACACACCCTGTCGTGGGCGTCATGGCAGCGGATGCACGCGCACGACCCCCAGTGGGAACAGCACGTGATCGTCAATCCGGCCCAGCCGGGGTTCGAGTGGACACGGTGGACATCCTGGCCCATGGGTGACAAGCGCTGGCAGGTCAAGGTCATCGATTCCTCCGCGCTGGCCGAGGATCAGACCCTCGGGCTGCTCGACGACTGGATCAACCGCGAAAAGGCCAAGGAGGCCATATTGGAGCCGTCTTCCCAATGGTGGTTTTGAGGACTCCGCACACAATGTGGCGGAATTAGATAAAGGAACTCTCTCCCAAGAAGGCCCTGGACGTGGGCTGCGGCTGTGTATGATATCTAGTCCCATCAAATGAATACCACCACTCGTTACATCCTTGGCTACATCGTCGGCATTGGCCTGTTCTACCTGGCCATTCCGGCGTTCTTGTTCTGCCTGCATGTGCTGAGTTTCCCGCTATTCCCGCATCCGCTGCTCACGCTGGATTGGCTGCGTTACGGGCTGATCGCGCTGTTGTTATTCGTCGGCCTGGGTTTCGCAGTATGGTCGAACCTCGCCCTGCGAATGATCGGCCGCGGCGGCCCGACCGACGGCTTCGACAAGGTGATCAGTCCCCGCACCCAGAAATTGGTCACGACCGGGATCTATGCCTATACCCGGAACCCGATGGCCTTCGGGACATTCCTGTGCTACCTGGCGCTGGCGCTGATCCTCAACTCGGTCGCGCTCATCATATTCATCGCGCTGATGATGCCGGTCGCATTGGTGTATATCAGACACTACGAAGAGCGGCGGCTGGCAAGGGATTTCGGGGACGGGTTCCAAGAATACAAAAAGCGCGCGCCGATGTTCTTCCCCTGGCGCGCCGGAAGGTAGCCCATGATCGTCGAACTGGGCCAGCGGCCCGAGCTGTTCGAGGACGCCGTGGAGTTCTTCTGGGACAAGTTCGGCACCCGGGACAACGCCCTGTTCTACCGCGACTGCATGGAGCACTCGGTCGGGATCAAGCAGCCGCTGCCGCGGTTCTACCTGGCGCTGGAGGGCGGCGCCATCGCCGGCTGCTACGCCCTGCTGCTCAACGACCTGATCAGCCGCCAGGACTTGTACCCCTGGCTGGCCTGCCTGTTCGTGGCGCCGGAGCTGCGGGGCCGCGGGCTGGGGGCCAAGCTGCTGGCGCACGGCGCGGCCGAGTGCCGCGCCAAGGGCTTCGCCAGCGTCTACCTCTGCACCGACCTGGAGGGCTACTACGAGAAGCACGGCTGGGAATTCATGACCCACGCCTACATGACCTGGGGCGCGGAGACCAAGGTGTATACGCGGACCACCAGGCC
>DATJQG010000225.1:0-3058 GCA_035506015.1 Candidatus Edwardsiibacteriota bacterium | reverse complement strand
CCATGGCTACGTCTTCCGGGCGCGGTAGGTGGCGATCTTGCGCCGGGCCTCGTCGTGCGTGGGCTGCAGCTGCAGCACCTTCTCCCAGGCCTTGATCGCCAGGTCGTATTTCTCCAGCTCCTCGTAGGCCAGTCCCAGGTTGAAGTAGGCCGGGCTGTAGTCGGCGCGCTTGGCGATGGCCTGGTTGAAGTGCTCCACCGCCTGCTGGTAGTCCTTCTTGGCCTTGTAGAGGCAGCCCAGGTTGTTGTAGGCCTCGGGCGCGTCGGGCAGCAGGTCCAGCGCCTTCTTGAAGGCCGCCACGGCCTCGTCCCGCTTGGCCTGGTCGCTCAGCGCCAGGCCCAGGTTGTTGTAGGCCTCGGCGAAATCGGGCCGGATGTCCAGCGCCGCCCGGAACTCGGCCTCGGCCGCGGCCGGCTCGCGGCGGTGGTAGAGCATCACGCCCTTCTCGTTGTGCTCGTCGGCCTGCTGGCGGCGGCGGTCGTTGGCCGCGGCCCGCTGCTCGTTGCGGCCGGCCTCCAGCAGGGTCAGCATCGACTGCTGCAGCTCGGCCATCCGCTTGGTGGCTTCGTCGATCTCGGCCTGGCGCTTGTTCTTGGCGTCGGCCAGCTTGAGCAGCCCCTGCTCGATCATCCCCGCCATCGACGCCAGCTCGGTCTGCAGCCCCTTGGCGTCGGCGCCGCCGGACGCCGGCTGCAGGTTCTGGGCCAGTCCGGCGAACAGCTGCTCCTGCTTGCCCGTCAGCTGGTCCAGCGCCTCGGCCACCTTGGCGCCCTCGGCCGCCTTGCGCTGCTGCTCCTCCAGCATCAGTTCCAGGATATCGGAGAACTTGGCTTGGCTGGTGTTGAGCGCGTCCTTCATTTCGGTCAGCCCCGATTGCAGCGGCCCGAGGTCGACCTTCATGCCGGCGTCCGGGGCCGGGCCGGCGGCGGCCCGTTTTTGCTGCTCCTCCAGCATCAGTTCCAGCAGGTCGCCGTATTTCGCCTGGCTGGTGACGAGCACCTCCTTCATCTCTGCCAGCGAGGCCTGCAGCGGCGCCAGATCGACCGTGACCGCTGCCGCTGCGCCGGGAGCCGCACCGCCCTCGGTGCCAGCCGCGTGGGCCTCCAGCGCCCGCTTCGCCTGCTCCTCCAGCATCAGCTCCAGGATGTCGGAGAACTTCGCCTGGCTGTTGTTGAGGGCCTCCTTCATCTCGTTGAGCGATCCCTGCAGCGGCGCCAGGTCGACCGCCGCGCTTACCGCCGCGCCGGGAGCCGCACCGCCCTCGCTGCCAGCCGCGTGGGCCTCCAGCGCGCGTTTGGCCTGGTCCTCCAGCATCAGCTCCAGGATGTCGGAGAACTTGGCCTGGCTGATGTTGAGCGCTTCCTTCATCTCGTTGATCGGTGCCAGCAGGGCCGAGATGTCGCCGCCCGCGGCGGCGGGGGCGGCCGCGCCGCCCGCCGGATGGGGCGCTTCCCGCACCGCCTCGTTGAGCTTGCCCAGCAGCTCGTTGGTGGCGTCGGCCTTGCGCAGCACGTGGATCAGCGTGGCCGCGGTGTTCTCGCGGGTCTCGCGGATCTCACTGACCGCGGCCTGCAGCCCGGCGGCCACCGTCACCGGCAGCGAGCACTTGCCGGCGCCCTGGTCGAAGATCTCACACTCGGCGCCCAGGCATTCCCGCAGCTCCAGGGACGGGGTCTCCTTCTGCTCCAGCACCTTGCCGTCGGCGTCGACCCGGGTCTCCCGGACCAGCTGCCGCACCGCGATGAATGGGCATTTATTCATGTCACGCTCCGTAAAGTAGTCTGTAAGGAAGAGGATACCACGCCGGCCGCGCGCCGTCAAGGGCGCGCCGGCGCCGGCTCACTTGGTTTTCATCACGAACACGCCGTCCCAGTTGTCGGGCGGCGGCGAGGCCTTGAATTCCTGGCAGCGCTCGACGTAGGTCGCGCTGGGGCCGTCCCCGGGGTCGCTGGCCAGGGCCTGCTGGAAGAACCCCAGGGCCTCGTCCCACTTGCGCGCCCGGTAGCAGGCCAGGCCGTTGAGGTAGCGCTCCACGGCCTGCCGCTTCCGCTCCGGCACGTCGGACTGCGCCAGTCCCAGCAGCTCGTACACCCGCACCGGCTGCTCCTTGCCCACCACCCGCAGCAGGTCCAATTCGCGCACCTGGTACAGCCCCTTGACCTTCTCGTGGGTGAATTCGGAGATCATGATGGCCGTGCCGTATTCCTTGTTGGCGCCCTCCAGCCGCGAACCCAGGTTGACCGAGTCGCCCATCGCGGTGTAGGATTTCTTGCGGACGCTGCCGACGTTGCCGACGGTCACCGGGCCGGTGTTGATGCCGAAGCGCGTGAACAGGTTGGGCATGTTGCGCGTTGCCAGGTCGGCGTTGAGCGCCTGCAGCCGCTGGTTCATCGCCCAGACGCACTCGATGCAGGTCTCGGCGTGGTGCGGGTCGTCGCTGGGCGCGCCCCAGAACGCCATGATGGCGTCGCCCTCGTACTTGCTGATGTAGCCGCCGTGCTCCAGCACCACGTCCGACATCGCGCCCAGGTACTCGTTGATCAGCGCGATCAGCCGCTCGGGCGTTCCCAGCTTCTCGGAGAACGAGGAGAAGCCCTTGATGTCCGAGAAGAAGACCGTGATCTCCTTCTTGTCGCCGCCCATCAGCAGCATGTCGGGGTTGGCCATGATCTTGTCGACCAGGTCCTTGGACATGTAGCCCTGGAACATATCCTTGATCCAGAGCTTCTGCTTCTCCTCGGTGATGTAGCGGTAGCCCAGGATGGCCATGTTGGTGAAGATCAGCACGGTCAGCGGCCGCACCATCTCGACCCACACTAGCTGGTTCTTGAATAATAGATAGGCTGTCGCCAGATAGGCCAGCAGCAATCCGATCAGCACAACGGCCGCGACCAGCGGCTTGAACCGCAGCGATACCGCCACGGTGACCAGCCCTACCAGCACCATGATCAGCAGCGTGACATAGTACGGCAGCACTTTGACGAACCGCCCGGTCAGCAGCGTCTGGATGACGTTGGCGTGGATCTCGGGCCCGGGGAACACGTTGGAGAACGGCGTC
>DATJQG010000224.1:0-4292 GCA_035506015.1 Candidatus Edwardsiibacteriota bacterium | reverse complement strand
GGCGGCCTGCTGTTCCTGGAGCCGAGGTTCACGGCCAACTCGCTGGCCCGCGAGTCGGCCAGGGCCTGCGGTTGCCGCTACCTGACCGCCACCGTCTATATCGAGCAGCAGGCCTCGGCCAAGGCCGCGGCGGCCGCATTGGCGAACGCCCTGGTCCGCGCCCGCCGCGACAGGACGGTGCTGGTGCTGTTCCCGGCCCGCGAGGACATCCTGGCCGCCCTCGACCGGCTGCTGACCAAGCAGGTGCTGGCGGAATTCGACCTGGTCGGCGTGTCGGTGCTGCTGGACCGCTGACCGCCAGCCGCCAATAACAAAGGGACGCTGCGAACAGCGTCCCTTTTCATTTTCCCGCGTCGTTCAGGTCTTCTCGACCGTCACCGGGATGCCGCGCAGCACCGGCGTCTTCAGCCTGGCGTCGTAGGCGAACGGCGCCAGCGCGTTGCCGCCGAAATGGAGCGGCATGAACGCCGTGCCTTTGAGCACCGCCTCGTTGGCCTGGACCGGCACCTGGATGGCCGCCGCCGCGGACGTGACCTTCACTTTCCAGCCGGTGCGGACGCCCAGCCGCGCGATGTCCTCGGGATGGAGCTCGATGTAACCGCCGCTGAACTCGCGCGCCAGGTGCGGCGTGTTCATCGTCAGCGCCTCGCCGCCGGCCAGATGGGGATAGGCGCTCCCCAGTTCCAGCATGATGGCGTCGCCGGCGGCCGGTACGGCCACCGTCTTCAGCGGGTCGATTCCCGGCGGCTGATCGGCCACCACGGTGCGGTCGATCTCCAGCCGCGTGCGGAGCTGGGCCGCCAGCTTGGCCATGATGGCATCCAGCGGCTGGCTGCTGCCGGCCGGGCGGGCGGCGCGGGCAAAGGGCTGTTCTGTGCCGTCCAGCGAGCGGAACGATCCCTCCTGTTCCAGCGACAGCGCCAGCGGCAGCACCACCCCGGCGTGGTCGTGGCTGGGCCCGGACCAGGCATCGATGGCCAGCACGAACTCCGCCTTGCCGAGGGCCGCGGCGACCTCGTCGCGGCCCGGCAGCGTGCGCAGCGGGTCCTCGCCGGCCAGCACCAGCGCCCGCAGCTTGCGGCCGCGCAGGGCGTCGATCATCTCCAGGTAGCTCATGCCGCCGGACGCCGTCAGGATCCGCAGCGCGTCCCGCTCGTTGGCGGCGGCGGCGGCCGGCAGCCAGGCCAGCCGCTCGCCCATCAGCAGCGCGAGGTTCGCCAGCGCGGCCGTGCCGCTGCCGGCGGCGGGCGCCTGCGCGATCTCCCGCCCCGTCACCAGCACGGCAGAACGGGCGCCGGCCAGCCGCCGCGCCAGCAGCTCGACCGACTGGGCGGTGACCGCCGTGCCGTTGAGCAGGCTGGCGACCGTGTGCTTGGCCAGGTTTTCCTTCAACTTGGCGAAGGCCGGATCATCGCAGGCCAGGTGGTGGTTCTCGACCAGCAGCTTGAGCAGCGCCGCCAGCACGGGGAGCTCGCTGCCCGGCCGGGGCTTGATCGCCGGCTGGGCCAGCGCGGACAACGCCGAGCGGCGCGAGCAGACCACGGCCAGCGGCACGGGATCGCCGGCCACGGTGTGGCTGAGGTCGGGCGAGGCGTAGGGCCGGTCCTGGCGTGGCTTGCACAGCGCCATGATCCGCGCGCCCAGCACCGGGTTGTCCTCGATCGGATTGGCGCCGATCACGACGATCAGGTCGCTGTGCTCCAGGTCGGCGAAGCGGGCGGCGCGGGGGAACGAGACCGCCCCGCCGGACAGCCGCGCGGCGCTGTCGCAGTGCGGCGTGCGCAGCACGCCGCGGGCGAAAGCGCGCAGCGCCAGCAATTCCCCGGTGGTCAACCGCGGCGAGGCGATGACGCCGATGCTGCCCGGGCCGTGCTTGTCGCGGACCGCCTGCAGCCGCTTGGCCGCGTGGCCCAGGGCCTGGTCCCATGAGGCCGGGGCCAGCACGGCGCCGGAACGCAGCAGCGGCGCGTCGATCCGCGTCCCGGCGTCGAGCAGCTGGTGGCAGGTCCAGCCGCGGGCGCAGAGCTGTCCGCTGCTGAAGGGATGGGTGGCGCTGGCGGTGACGCCGCCGATGGCGCCGTCCTGCTCGACCAAGTACAGGCCGCAGCCGCAGCCGCAGTGTGGGCAGATGGTGTAGCGGTGCTTCATTTATTTTGGCTCGATATGGGATTTGTTGTCCATCGTTCCGGTCCCCGGGCGCGCGCCGTCAGACCGCTCGTCAGTAGGGGATGCGGAGCGCCCGCAGCTGGCTTTCCAGTTCCGCCAGCGCGTTGGCGGGGACCTCGCCGAAGCGGGAATACCCCAGCTGGTCGAGGATCTTTTTCTGCTCCGCGTTGGCCGGGGACAGCCGCAGCAGCGCGGCAGCGATCTTGGCGTCGGTGTCGGGGCTGCCGCCCTCCAGCGTCGCGCACACCCAGTTGGGCACCGGAGCGGTCTGGCAGAGCACGGTCACGCCCGCGGGCCGGGGATCCGCCATCCCCTGCTGCCAGTTGACGAACCCCGCGTCGGCGCGGCCGGCGCGCACCATCTCGACCACCTGCTCCATCGTGCCGCACTCGACCAGCCGCGCATCGCGCGGCAGCCGCACGCCCAGGCGCTGCAGCCATACCGCCTGTGAGACGTAGCCCTGCGCCGAGCGCTGGGAGACGACCGCGATCCGGCGTCCCGCCAGCTGGCGGCAGTCGCCGATCGCCGAGCCCTGCGCCACGATGATCAGGCCTGACGACGAGCCGCGGTCCCCGGACAAGCCGATCGCCAGCGCCCGCGCCTGGTGGGTGCGCCGCAGGGTCAGCAGCGTGACGGGATCGCACAGCACCAGCGTCGCGCCCGAGCCCTCCACCGTCGCGCCCAGCCCGTCGTAGGTCAGGCTGGAGAGGTACTGCACCTCGTAGCCGGTCTCGGCCGAGAGGTAGGCCAGCAGTGGCAGGAAGGTGCGGCTCATGGCCTCGCCGGCATAGATCGGCTGGACGGCCATCTTCAGGGCGGCCTGGTTGTAGCGGCCGCGCGAGACGTCGCCGCAGCTTACCACATGAAGAAGGCAGAATGCAGAAAGCAGAATGATGGCAAAGATCCTCGATAATGATCTCTGTTCTGACCTCTGCTTTCTGATTTCCGATTGTTGTCTCATCGCCACATCCCCTCCCTGATCGGCCCCTCGGCCGTGGCCTCGGCCGTGACCTTCTTGGGCGCCAGCCCCAGCGCCACGGCCACGCCGTAGAGGATGGCCTCGGGCCGCGGCGGGCAGCCCGGGATGTAGTAGTCGACCGGGATCACCTTGTCGACGCCGCCGGTGACGTTGTAGGTGTCGAACCACAGGTTGCCGCCGCAGCCGCAGGACCCCACCACGATCACCAGCTTGGGGTCGGGGATGGCCGCATAGGCCCGCTTCAGCGAGGGCAGCGCCTGGCGCGTCACCGGGCCCGAGACCAGCATGATGTCGGCGTGGCGCGGGCTGCCGGCCAGCTTGATCCCGAAGCGCTCGGCGTCGTAGAACGGCGTGATCACGTCGACGATCTCGATGTCGCAGCCGTTGCAGGAGCCGGTGTTGACGTGGTAGATCCACAGCGACTTGGTGAACGCCCTGCTGCACAGTTTTTTCAGCAACATATGCGATGCTCGTTTAGTAGTTTCGTTCCGGCCGGCGGACGCCCGGGCGACGGATCACTGGGGCCGCGCCGAATCCGGCTTCCAGGTCCTGAACTCCCCGCCCTTGACCGTCCAGACCACGTAGGGCGCGGCCGTGATGTCGCCCTTGGCGTCGAAGGCGATCTCGCCCATGGCGCCGCTGAATTTCCCGGCGTGCAGCACCTTGACCAGCGAGTCGCCGGCCGTGGTGCCCGCCCGCTCGATGGCCTGCAGCAGCACGCTGGCCGCGTCGTAGGCGTAGACCGAGTAGGGGCCCAGTTCGCCGTAGCGCGCCCGGAAGGCGCCGTAGAACCGCCCGGCCTGCGGCATCTCCTCCACCGCCGGCCCGAAGGTGAAGTAGATGCCCTCGGCCGCCACGCCGCCGCGCTTGATCAGCTCGGAGTTGGCGATGGCGTCGCCGGACAGGAACGCCGCGGCCAGCTTGCGCTCCTTGATCTGCCGGATCAGCGTCGCGCCCTCGGGATAGTTGCCGCCGAAGTAGATCAGGTCGGGCGCCAGCGAGATCAGCGGGTCCAGCTGTGCCGCGTAGCTGGGCGCCTCGCCCTCCTTGATCAGCGGCAGCTCGGCGGTGCTGACGACCTTGACCTCGGCCCCATGCCGGGCCGTGGCGATGGCGGCCACCGACTTGGCGAACTCGTCGGCCAGGC
>DATJQG010000223.1:0-2564 GCA_035506015.1 Candidatus Edwardsiibacteriota bacterium | reverse complement strand
CGAACAGCCGCAGTGGCATCCGTTCGCCATCCTGCAGGAGAAAGCATTGTTGTTGCGGGTGATCGGCCGCTGGAAAGAGGCCGAGGCCGCGTCCCGCAGCAATCTGGGGCCTGCCCTGCGGCTGGGCGAGACCCGGGTCGTGGCCCAGGCCCGCACGAATCTCGGCAGCATCCTCAGCATCACCGGCCGGCACAGCGAAGCGCTGGAGCAGGCGCGGGCGGCGCGGGACCTATGGGCGGCATTGGGTGATGATCGGGGGTTGTTCAGCATCGCCACGATCATTGGCAGCGCGCATCATCACCGGGCGGAATATGGCGAGGCGATGGAGCAGTACCAGGAGGGATTGGCCCTCGCCCGCCGCTGTGACGATGACCGTCTCGCCAGCCAGGCGCTGACCCGCATCGGCCTGATGCGATACGAAATGGCGCAGTTCGACCAGTCGCTGCGGACGTTGACCGAATCGTTGGAGCTGGCCCAACGGATCGGCAGCTCGCGCGAGATCATGGCGGCGGCGGGCAACACGGGGAATGTATATCTGGAGCAGGAAAAGCTGGACCAGGCCCTGTCATATTATCAAATCGCGTACTGCGAAAGCCTGCGGATCGGCGACAAGCAATCGATCGCCTTCAGTATCGGCAATATCTCGATCATCTACGAAAAGCAGGGCAAGTTCGCCGAGGCCATGGAATGGAACCTGCTCCAGAACCGGGCCTTCCGCGAGATTGGCGACCGGGTCAACCTGACCACCAACCTGCTCAACCAGGGCAGCATCCATCTGGCGCTGGGTGATGTCGAACATGCCGTCGAGCGCTTTACCCAAGCCGTCACCCTCGCGCGCGCGAACAATGATAAACCGATCCTCAGCTTCTGTTTGTATCGGCTGGGGTGCATCTGCAGCGAGCGGGGCCGGGTCGATGAGGCCGAACGTCTCCTGCGAGAGGCCATCGCGGTAGCGGAGGAGATCGGCTTCAACCACTATCTCTGCGCGTATCTCGGCCGATTGGCGCGGCTGTACCAGCAGACCGGCAGAGCGGTACAGGCCACACCGCTGCTGCCGCGGGCCCGCGAGCTGGCGCGGGCGGGCGAGCGCGCCGACGTGCTGTTCGACCTGGCGGTCACCGGGGCGCTGATCGCGGCCGGGGATGACCAGACCAAGGCCGTCGCGCTGCTGGTAACCCTGCGCGAACAGCCGGCCGATCCCGAACAGCAGGCCGACCTGCTGTACCGGCTGTATACACTGACCGGCGACCCCGCGCGGCGCGCGGCCGCGGCGGAGGCGTATCGGGTCTTATATCGCGACCTGCCGAAGCACGCCTACAAGAAGGCGCTGGCCGAGCTGGAATAACGCCGCATCCAGGGGCGTACAGCCGGGGCATGAAAACTCATGCCCCGGCATCGTTTTATGTATTGATTTTGGGCATCATCAATGTTAAAATACAAAATTGTGCCAACACCAGGCCATCAATGCAAGGTCGACAGCCATGAAATATCTCAAGACCAACCCCGCCAAGTGCAAGGGCGTGCGGGCCTGCGAGAAGACCTGCGCCCGCACCATCAACAGGTCCGATGACCCGGCCAAGTCGGCCATCCGCGTCACGCAGAAGGACGGCGCCTTCGAGATCAACGTCTGCAACCAGTGCGGCGAGTGCATCCCGGTGTGCCCGGTGGTGGCGCTGTCCCGCAACAAGCAGGGCGTGGTGATGCTGGACAAGAAACTGTGCGTGGGCTGCCTGATGTGCGTGGGCTACTGCCCGACGCTGTCGATGCGCACCCATCCCGACCTGCGCGAGCCGTTCAAGTGCATCGCCTGCGGCGCCTGCGTCAAGGCCTGCCCCGAACAGGCGCTGGAACTGGCCGAGAAGTAGACCGGGCGCGATGCCGACGCTGAACGTCATCCGGGCGCTGGCCGTCGCGGCCGCGCTGGCCGCGGCCGCCGGCCCGGCGCTGTCCCAGCCCGCCGACACGGCCGCGGCGCGTGCCGCCGCGGGCGGGGCGCAGCCGATGGCGTATTCCCCGGCCGACAGCGGGCGGCCGTTCACCGTCTACCACGTCAAGCCGGACAGCGACTATCTGTTCTACCGCCCCAGGGCGTTCGAGTACTGGCCGCGGGCGGTGCAGAACCTGGGCACGTTCGGCCGCACGGCGCTGCGGCGCGACAACCTGGTGATGCTGGCGCCGATCGCCGCGGCCACCGCCGCGCTGTGGGTGCTGGACGAGCCCATCAAGGACGGCGTGCAGCGGCTGGGCGACCGGCTGCACATCTCGGGGCACAACACCGACAGGACCAGGACCTACCTGGCGGTCAAGGGCCTACCGATCTTCCGCGGGCCGTCCGACCTGGGCTCGGCGCTGTACTTCATCGGCGACGGCTGGATCCACATCGGCATCACCACCGGGTTCTACGCCTACGGCCAGATCGCGGGCGACGACCGGGCGCGCCAGACCACCAGCCAGCTGCTGCAGGGCCTGGGCGTCACCGGCACCGTGATCCAGATCCTCAAGCGCTCCACCGGCCGGGAGAGCCCGGGCTGCGCCACGGCCCAGGGCGGGCGCTGGCGGCTGTT
>DATJQG010000222.1:0-2245 GCA_035506015.1 Candidatus Edwardsiibacteriota bacterium | reverse complement strand
AAGAACCCGCTCAGCGCCTGGTCGACCTTGCCCTTGTCGATGCCGTCCTGGTCGAAGTCGTCGCTGATCAGGCCGAGGATCGCCGCCCGATCGCGCGCCAGGAAGGCCGCGGCCGCCCGCTCGACGCCGGTTTTGATCCTGGCCCGCGGCGAGAACCAGGTCTGGTACGCAATGATCGCGGCGATCAGGATGAGGGTTGCAGCGCCGCCAACGGCGATCAGCAGTTTTCTATTCATGCGGGACCATCGAACGTTTTCACCGTGTTGCATTGCAACGTGGTCAGGCCAGGCAGCGTTCGATCTTCTTGAGGTATTCGGCGACCAGCTGCTCGGCCCGCGCCAGGTCGTCGGCCTCGCCGTTGACGTGGAACAGCTCGCGGTTGGGGTCGGGGATCACCTGCACCCAGTCGCGCCCGAAGAACAGCTTGAGGCCGTCGATCATCTGCTTGTCCCTGACGTCCTTGGCGCCCTCGATCAGGCAGCGCAGCACCTGGCCTTTCTTGGCGAAGGGGCAGGCGATGTTGCGGCGCAGCAGCGCGCTCTTCGGCACCTCGCCAGCCAGCTGGCCGATCCGCGCCCCGCTGCTGGCCATCATCTCCAGGATCTTGGCCACCGACAGCATGGCGTCGAACGCCGGCTGGAACTCGGGGAAGATGAACCCGCCGCGGCGGCTGGCCACGAAGCCCACGGTCTCGCCGGCCGCGATCTCCATCAGCGAGCGGTTGTCGATCCGGCTGCGCTCGACGGCGACGCCGTATTTCGCGGCCATCTCCTCGACCACCCGCGAGGTGGTCACCGGCACGGCGATGCCGCGGATCTTGCCGCTCTTCAGCACCAGCTGGGAGACCGCGATCAGGCCCTCGTCCTCGGACAGCATCCGGCCGCTCTCGTCCACCAGGTAGACGCGCTCGGCGCCGGAGTCCAGCAGGAACCCGATGTCGGCCTTGAGCGAGCGCACCGCCTCGGACAGCTTGGCCTTCGAGCTCTCGAAGTCCTCCTTGGACTTGGTCAGCCGGGCCGGGTTGAGGAAGGCGTTGAGCGCCACCACGTCCACGCCCAGCTCGCCCAGGATCGACGGGAACAGGTTGGCGGCCGCGCCGTAGGCGTAGTCGATCACCATCCGGAAGCCGGCTGTGCGGATGGCCGCGGCGTCGATGTAGGACAGCAGGCCCTCGCGGTAGGTCTCCAGCACCCGCGGCGGGAACTCGATCACGCCGGTGCTGTCGGGCTCGGCCCGCTTGAAGTCCTCGCGCAGGAACAGCCGCTCCAGGTTCTTGACCTTGGCCGCCGGCAGGTCCTTGCCGTCGCTGTCGAAGAAGATGATGTCGCAGAGCTTGGGGTCGAACGGCGATTTGCGGGTGTGGACACCGCCCTGCTCGCGGTGGGCCTTCAGCTGGTAGCGCACGATCGGGATCGGCGTGTCGCGCAGGTCCTCGACGTTGACCCCGGCCGAGACCAGGCCGCAGATCAGGGCCCGGTTGATCATCCGGCTGGCGGGGTGGCTGTCGCGGCTGGTCAGCACCGTGCCGCCCTGGCCCAGCATCGCGCCGAAGGCCGCGCCCAGCTTGGCGGCGAACTCCGGCGTCATCTCGACGTTGGCCAGGCCCGTCACCCGCGGCCCGGCGAAGAACTCCTTGAGCCAGCGGTCGCCCCAGATCAGGCTGGAGGTGACGATGGCCTCCTCCTCGACGGTCTTGCCCGGCCAGATCTTGACGTTGGGCCGCACCTGGGCGCGGGGCCCGATGGCGACGCCGCTGGACAGGATGGCGTTGGTCTCCACCAGCGCGCCCTCGCGCACGGTCACGTTGTCGCAGAGGATGCTGCCGTCGATCCGCGCCCGGTCGCCGATGGTGCAGCCGTCCCAGATGATGCTGTGCTCGATGAAGGCCTGCTCGCCCACGGTGCAGCCGTCGCCGATCACCACGTCGTGCAGGTGGCAGTCCTTGCCGATCCGCACGTTGCGGCCGACGATCACCGCCCCGGTGAGCTTGGTGTTCTGGGCCTCGATCTGCGAGCCCTCGCCCACCCAGATGTCCTTGCCGATCAGGTTGAGGCGGCGGCCATCGACCGCCACCCGCACCTCGCCCTTGAGCGCGTCCCAGTGGGCCTTGCGGTACTCGTCGATGTTGCCGACGTCGCGCCAGTAGCCCGCGGCCACGTACCCGTAGAGCGGCATGCTGCCGGCCAGCATCTTGGGATAGAGGTCCTTGGAAAAATCGAACTCGGCATCCGCCGGCATCAGGTCC
>DATJQG010000221.1:0-3672 GCA_035506015.1 Candidatus Edwardsiibacteriota bacterium | reverse complement strand
GCTGGGCAGCTTCCCGGCCCCGGCCTTCATGTTCCTGGCCGGCCTGTCGGCCGCGCTGGGCTATGGCAGGATCGAGCGCGACCCGCGGCCGGCGCCGGCGAGGCTGTGGCTGTCGCTGCGGCGCGGCCTGGAGATCCTGGGCCTGGCCCTGCTGTTCCGGCTGCAGGAGTTCGTGCAGTGGACCAGCTGGTCCTGCTGGCGCGACTTCTTCAAGGTGGACATCCTCAACACCATCGGCGTTTCGCTGATGCTGCTGGGGCTGCTGTTCTGGGCCGTGCGCCGGGAGCTGGCGCGGATCGTGCTGCTGGCCGCGCTGGTGCTGCTGACGGGGTTGCTGACGCCGGCCGTCTGGTCGTGGCCGTTCCTGGCCGATCTGCCGTGGGCCCTGCGGAACTACCTGACCGGCTCGTTCACGCCCGGCATCTTCCCGCTGTTCCCTTGGTTCGGGTTCGCGCCGGCCGGCGCCATCGCCGGGCTGCTGATCGTGCGCCATCGCGCCGATCGCGCGGGGATGGCGAAACTTTCGGCCGTCATGATCGGCGCCGGGGCCGTCCTGTTCCTGGCCGGGCGCTGGGCCGTGGGCCACGCGGCGCATCCCGCCGACTGGAGCTTCTGGCACAACAGCCCGGAGTACTTCTTCATCCGCGCCGGCATCCTGTGCGCCACGCTGGGCGCCTGCTACTTCCTGTGCCTGCCGTTCGACCCCGGGCGTTTTTCCTGGATGCGGCTGTTCGGCCGCCACTCGCTGCTGGTCTACTGGGTGCACATCGACCTGGTGTACGGCCGGCTGTTCGGATTTTTGAAGGGGACGATGGGGCCGGTCCCCGCCGTGATCGGTTTCGTCGTGCTGAGCGCCGCGATGCTGCTGCTGGCCTGGGCCGTCGAGCACTGGCGCAAGATCAGGGAACGATGCGCTCCGGGCCGATAGCCGGTAGCCATCGGCTCTCAGCCCGGCGAGATCAAAGGTTCATCCAGTTCCAGGTCTGGCTTTCGGAGCGCTCCAGCCAGTCGCCGTCGCTGCCCAGGTAGGCGTAGACGTTGGACAGCGCCTCGTAGTGCTTGGCCTCCTCCTGCATCAGCAGCCTGAAGAACTCCTTCTCCGGCCCCTCCACCGCCTCGCGCGACAGCTTCTCGTACATCTTGTAGCTGTACCACTCCATGTCCATCGCCACCTTCAGCCCGCTGACGTTGTCGACCGTCTCCCTGACGCCGGCGCGGTTGAGCTTGGTGAAGATCCGCTTGACCTCGCTCTCCAGGAACCCGATCTTCTTCTTCTGCGGCACCGGCCAGGGCTGGCCCTGCGAGACCGCGGCGAACACCTCGTTGATCCGCCCGATGTGCTCGATCTCCTGCAGCGCCAGCTGGTCGTAGAGCTGCTTGGCCAGCAGGTTGCCGGTCTTCTGCGACATCTTGAGGTAGAAGGCGCTGCCCTTGTGCTCCAGCTTGAGCGCCGCCGCCAGCGCCTTGGGCATGGTTTTCTTCGGCCGTCTCAGTTTCATGGTCGTTCGCTCCCCGCGTCCGCCGCGTTGCTGGGTTGTTCTTGATTGTTGGTCATCGTTCGCCGGCCACCGGTCAGCGGTCGGCCTTGTTGTCGTAGCCCCGTTTCTCCCAGAAGCCCAGGTAGGTCGAGTCGGCCGAGACCTCGATCCGGTCGACCCACTTGATCCACTTGTAGCCCAGCCGGTCCTCGGCCGCCAGCATGAACGGGAAGCCGGTCTTGGCGGACAGCGGGGCGTTGTTGATGCGGTGGCACAGCAGCATCCGGCGCTGCAGCACCGTCTGCAGCGGCAGCGACGTGGTGTACTCGCCGTCGGCCGCGTGGAAGATCAGGGTGTTGGCCGCGGGCTTGACGCCCGCCGAGTCCAGCAGGTCGGCCACCAGCAGGCCCCGCCACAGCCCGGTGGCGTCCCAGCCCTCGACGCAATAGAGCGTGATCAGCTTCTGGTACTGCGGGAAACCCAGCGCCTGGCGGTAGGTCAGCGACAGCTTGCGCCGCACCAGCCCGTCGACCGTCAGCCGGTAGCGCAGGGTGTCGACCGCCACCGGGCCGCTGATCGAGTTGTCGCGCAGCCGCTCGAAGTCGGTCAGCTTTTTCCCCTGGTATTCCCGGATCACCGCGGGCCCCAGGTCGGCCGCGGGCTGCAGCCCCGGCGCGCCGGCATTGGGTCCGGCGCCGCACCCGGCGGCCGGCAACGCCAGCGCCAGCAGGCACGCCGCCAGGCGGGATCGTGTCATGGTGGCCATGGGAAAATGATACACGAATTGCCCCCTGCTGTCAACAGCAATGCGCAAAAAAGCCTTCCCCACCGAGGGGAAGGCTTTCTGACATCCGAAAAACCGGACCGCTAGAAGATCGTTGCCAGCCACTCGATCTCGGCCTGCAGCGCCGCTTGCCCTGTCGCCGTGCCGACATCCGCCGTGAAGCTGGGATTGAGCTTCTGCACCCACGCCAACGCGGCCGCGAACTGGCCCTGCTTGAAACAAGTCTGCGCAAGCAGGAGCCGCAGTTCACGATAATCGAGCACCGCGTCCTGGGAGGCACGATAGGTGTGGGAGAACCGCCACAGGCTGTCCGCCGCGAGCACCTCCTGGGCTCGGGTGGCCGCCTGCGCAGGGCTGTCGAGCGCGGCATAGGCGAAGGCCAGGCCGGCCTTGATCTCATTGTTCGATCCCGGCTGCGTCAGGCCCGCCCGGAACGAGGCCAGTGCCGCGGCCGGCTGCCGCAGGATGCCCTGGCACCATCCCTTGCCGTTGTACGCGTCGGCCAGAGACGCGTCCTCGCCGATGGCGCTCTCGAAATAGGGTTGGGCCTGGCTGAAATAACCGTTGCTGAACGCCGCCCAGCCGTTGGCCAAGTCCTCGGACGCGTTCCCCCCCGCCGCCGCGGGCGTTTGGGTGGGATTCTTGCTGCAGCTGACGGCGGCCAGCAGGATCAGCGCGACGATCGGTAGTCTCTTCATGGTCGTCATCTCCTATTGGACCTTGACCATCCGGCCGGTGGCGGACCTGCCGCCGGCCTGCAGCCGGTAGTAGTATACCCCGGACGACACGGCCCGCCCCGCCCCGTCGCTGCCGTCCCAGCAGGCCGTATGCGTCCCCGCGGGCTGGACCTGGTCGCACAGCGTGCGCACCAATTGTCCCGCGGCGTTGTAGACGGCGATGCTGACCCGGCCGGGCAGCGCCAGCTGGTAACGGATGGTGGTGGCGGCGGCGAACGGATTGGGGCTGGCCGGCAGCGCCGGCGACGCGGTCACCGCCTGCAGCGCTGGGTACCGGTCGCTCCAGCACAGCTGGAACACCCCCAGCGCCTGGATCCCGGCGGTGACCCGCTGGCTTGCGGCATCCAGCCGGCCGCCCAGGTACTGCCATTGCCCGTCGTTGTAGCTCCAGATGCCCAGCTGTGAGGGATCGCGGCCGCCCAGGGCCGCCGCGTCGTAGCGCAGGGACAGGTCGACGCCGGCGCCCAGCCGGTACCGGTCGGGGCCGACCCGGTAGGCGGGCGAGACCGCCTCGGCCGCCGCGCCGGGCAGGCCGCGTTCCTCGCAGACCAGCCACAGCATGTCGCTGCCGACGGATCCCGCCGCCAGCCGCAGGCCCAGCGCGCCGTCCAGCGCGGCGATGGCGCCGCCGGCGGCCTTGGCCGCGATCACCGTGAAGCTGCGCTGGCCGCTG
>DATJQG010000220.1:0-5438 GCA_035506015.1 Candidatus Edwardsiibacteriota bacterium | reverse complement strand
GCAGGAGCTGGGCGAGCGCTTTCTGGGCACGGTCAAGTCGGAGGTGGCCTCGATCCAGGGATTGTCGATCCGCGAGCTGGCGGCCGTGGTCTCGCACCTGAAGCTGATGATCTGCAACGACACCGGCGTAATGCACCTGTCCGCGGCCGTGGGCGCGCCGACCTTCGCCATCTTCGGGCGGTCCGAGCCGGAGCTGTGGCGGCCGCTCAACAAAAAGTTCCACGGCGTGCGCGGCGCGGACAAGACCCGCGCCAGCGCCGAGCTGGACGTGGTCAAGACCGCGGTGGGCAAGGCGCTGTCTTCGCCAGCGTGATACCATCAGACGATACCATAGCGATGGGGGAGAGAAGATGAGGAATGTGGCCAGGACCGGGTTGATCATAGCGTTGCTGGCATTGTCCGCCGCCGCGCAGGCCCAGACGTGGGCCGGCACGCGCAGCTACCCGTCCAACCAGACGCGGCCGTGGAGCTGGAACGGCAGCATGGCGACGTTGCTGGCCTGGACGCCGGCCTCGGACCCAGACCGCGACTACAACCGGGGCAGGGTACCGCTGCATCCGCGCTTCGCCGACTCGTCGTACTTCCTCAACGCCAACGCCCGCAACGAGGGATCCGTGGCCACGGTCGGGCCGTGGTACGTCAGCGAGAACAGCGCCAGCTACGTCTCCTGCGGCGCCGACTACTTCGACATGTACACCTACTCGTTCTGGCAGTACGTCGACATCTTCATCTGCTTCAACAACTGGCACCAGTCGATGTCCGCCGAGCTGTTCGACATCGCCCACCGCAACGGCGTGCGGGTCTACAACCTGATCATGAACCCCTCGGCCTCGGACATGGGGCTGCTGCTGCAGCAGGACTCCAGCGGGCATTTCCCCGGCGCGGACCAGCTGATCGCCATGGCCCAGTACTACGGCTTCGACGGCTGGTTCTTCAACCTGGAGACGGCCGGCAACGCCACGCTGGCGGCCAAGCTGCGGGACTTCTTCATCTACTTCAACCAGGTCGGCACGCCGCTGGGCGTCCACGCCATGATGTACGACAGCTGGATCGAGAACGGCGCGGTCTCCTACCAGAACGCGCTCAACGCCAACAACGACTGGTATTTCCACTACAACGGCAGCCCGGCGGCCCACGAGTTCTTCATGAACTACTGGTTCACCGTGGCCAAGATCAACAGCTCGCGCACCACGGCCATCTCCTACGGCCGCAGCCCGTACGACGTCTTCGCCGGGTTCGAGGTCTGGCAGCACTACTGGCAGACCGGCGGCGTGCTGCAGTATCCCGTCACCAGCGTCTTCCCGGCCGGACAGCCGCACAAGCTGTCGCTGGCCTGCTTCCAGATGAACGGCTCGCGCGACATGGCCACGGACAACCTCGATTATTATCACCTCGAGGAGCAGTTCTTCTGCGGCTACAACCACGACCCGGCCAACACCGCCACCGGCAACGACTGGCAGGGCTGCGCCCATTATTATCCCGGCAAGTCGGTGATCGACAGTTTGCCGTTCTTCACCAACTTCAACACCGGCCACGGCCACCTCTACGCCATCGACGGGACCATCAGCCGGACGCGCGACTGGTACAACCGGGCCGTCCAGGACATTCTGCCCACCTGGCGCTGGCGGATGGAGAGCGCGGGGACCAAGCTGGCCGCGCAGTTCGACTGGAGCGACGCCTACGAGGGCGGGTCGTGCCTGGGCGTCAGCGGCGATTTAAGCTCGGACAATCTTCTCAAATTGTACATGACCCATCTTGCGGTCACCGCGAACACCAAGCTGGACATCGCCTTCAAGACCGGGGTCGCAGCCGCACCCAGCTGGATGCAGGTGGCGCTGTCGTTCACGGATGCCCCGTCGGTGTGGGTCGGCCTCAATGTGGATAGCACAGCCTCGGCTGATTGGAACCTCAAGATGATCGATCTGTCCTCATTCGCCGGCCGCACCATCGGCGGCATCGGGCTGAAATTCCTGGCGGGCGGGGGCAGCGGCTACCAGATCAAGGTCGGCCGCATCGGGCTGTACGATGGCAGTATTGAGATCCCGTCCGCGCCAAGTAATCTGGTCGTGGCCGACAAGGCCGAGGACCGGCTGGACACGGCCTCGCTGCGGTTGTCCTGGACGGCCGCGCCCGGCGACATCTGGTACTACAACATCTACCGGCGGCGGCCGGACAGCACGCTGGAGTATTTAAGCGGCACGACCATCACGGCGCACTGCGTACCCTCGGTCTGCCGCATCGGCAGCGAGGACTCCACCATCGTCGAGGTCGAGGCCGTCAGCCGGTCGTTCGGCCGCTCCGCGCGCGCCATCGCGCATTTCCACTGGGTGGGATCGATAGCGCCGACCGTCGCCACCCAGCCCAGCCCGGCCGACGGCGCGGTCAACGTCAATCCCGCGCTGACGGCCTGCTGGCACGCCGGGACCTACGCGTCGTCGCGCGACGTCTACTTCGGCACGGACAACCCGCCGCCGCTGTCCGGCAACCAGGGCGGGGACACCCTGGCCCTGGCGCTGGCGCCCGGCACCACATACTACTGGCGGGTCGACGAGCGCAACGGCAACGGCGCCACCTCCGGGCCGGTGTGGAGCTTCACCACGGCCGGGCCGCAGATGAAGCGCACCGAGCGCGCGCCCGAGGCCGGGGGTGTCGTCGCCGCGCGGGGCGAGAACCTGCCCAACGAGGGCAAGCTCAAGGCCTTCGACAACGACACCACCACCAAGTGGCTGGACTTCTCGGGCACCACCTGGATCTCGTACCACTTCGGCAGCGGGCACCAATACGCGATCACAGAGTACGCCATCACCTCGGACAACGACTCGCCGGACCGCGATCCCAAGAACTGGACGCTGTCCGGCTCCAACGACGGCTCCACCTGGACGCCGCTGGACGCCCGCAGCGACATCGTCTTCTCGCGGCGCTACCAGCCGCGCTCGTTCTTCATCGTCAACCCCACTCCCTACGCTTATTACCGGCTGGACATCGCTTGCAACGCGGGCTCGACCACCCAGCTGGCCGAGGTCGACTTCGCGGAGTATGTCGACACCACAGCGGGGGTCGGCGGCCAGCGCGGGGCGAAGCCCCTGCCGGCGGTGCTGGGCCTGGACCGCGGGCGGCCCAACCCGTTCGCCGGCTCGACCCGCATCGAGTACCAGCTGCCAGCCGCGGGCAGGGTCAGCTTGAAGGTGTACGACGTGACGGGGCGGCTGGTGCGGACGCTGACGGACGGTTTCCGGGCGGCCGGCTACTACGTCGCGTCGTGGGACGGCCGCGACAGCGCGGGAAACCGGGCCGCGGCCGGCGTCTACCTCTGCCGGCTGGCGACGGCCGGGGGCACCAGGATCCGGCGGCTGGTGATGGTGCGCTGACCGGCCCGGATCGCAGGCAACCGGAGTTGACAAAACGAGAGGGCTTTGATACAATCACACCGTCCTTGGGAATCGTGATGTCATTCTGAGACGGGCAGTCATACCTCACCATCGAAGAATCTCATGAGAAAGCGATAGATCCTTCGCGTGCCAGGCAAGGAGGCACGGCTCAGGATGACGGTAGTGAAAACCGACATAATCAAAGAAAAGGCCGGGCCCGATGGATGCGATGTTTGCCAACCCCGCCAGGACCGGAAGGTAGCAACGGTACGCAGAACCTCTCCATGTTATCGGTCAACCCGGTCTTTTCCTTTGTTTCATTTTGCACTGTCATCCTGAGATCGCCCCTCGCCCGACAAGCTGAAGGATCAAACCCGATCCGGGACCGCCCAATCAGTCAGACCCTTCAATCTGCCAGGCAGGGCAGGCATCTCAGGGTGACAACGTCGTCAGTAATGGAGTATGAAACATAAATGTCGTACCTGGTATTAGCCCGCAAGTGGCGGCCGCAGCGGTTCGAGGACATCGTCGGCCAGTCGCACGTCACCACCACGCTGTCCAACGCCATCACCAGCAATCGCGTGGCGCACGCCTACCTGTTCACCGGGTCGCGCGGCGTGGGCAAGACCACCACGGCCCGGATCCTGGCCAAGGCCCTCAACTGCGAAAAGGGCCCGACCGTCACGCCCTGCAACGCCTGCACCTCGTGCGCCGAGATCACCGCCTCCAACAGCATGGACGTGCTGGAGATCGACGGCGCGTCCAACCGCGGCATCGACGAGATCCGCAACCTGCGCGAGAACGTCAAGTACACGCCGACCCAGGGCCGCAGGAAGATCTACATCATCGACGAAGTGCACATGCTGACCAAGGAGGCCTTCAACGCGCTGCTGAAGACGCTGGAGGAACCCCCGGCCCACGTGGTGTTCATCTTCGCCACCACCGAGGTCCACAAGGTGCCGATGACCATCCTGTCGCGCTGCCAGCGCTTCGACTTCCGGCGGATCGACACGGCCGAGATCGTCGCCCACCTCAAGACGATGCTGGAGGGCGAGGCCATCACCGCGGACGACGAGTGCCTGTACATCCTGGCCCAGAAGTCCGAGGGGTCCCTCCGGGACTCTATCAGTTTACTTGATCAACTCATCGCTTACGGCGGCACCAAGCTGAGCGCGGCCGACGCCCGCCAGGTGCTGGGCCTGGTCGACGAGACCGTCTACTTTAAGGCGATGGACCTGGCGCGGGGCGGCCGGCAGCCCGGCATGCTGGACCTGGTCAACGAGGTGGCCGAGAGCGGCTACGACCTGCAGGAGTTCACCATCGGCTGGCTGGACCACCTGCGGGTGCTGCTGCTGATCGCGGGCGGGGCCAAGGACACCGGCCTGTCCGGGATGCCGGCCGAGCTCAAGGCGAAGTACCTGCAGCAGGCCACGGAGTGGGAGAGCCGCGACCTGGTGCGGGCCGTCAAGCTGATGATCGACACCGAGGCCACCATGCGGCGCAGCAGCCAGTCCCGGCTGATCCTGGAGATGGCCGGCCTGCGGCTGTGCCAGATGGACTCCACCGTGGCCATCGAGGACGTGCTCAAGGCGATGGGCGGGGACGGCGGCGGCCCCAAGCCGGACGCGCCCGCCAGGAAGCCCGCCGCGCCCGAGGTCCCGCCGGTCCGCACGGCGCAGGCCGCTCCGGCCAAAGCCGCGCCGGAGAGGCCCGGCGAAACCGGTAAAGCCGGCGAAACCAGTAAAGCCGGCGAAGCCGGTAAAACCGGCGAAGCCGGGGTCAAGGAGACCGCGGCGGCCTACCGTGTCCCGGCCGTCCCCGTGGCCGATGCCGATTTCGAGTCATTGTGGCGGGCGCTGCTGGAGGCGGTCAACCACAAGAACATGCGGCTGTGGACCTCGCTGTCCGCGGCCCAGCCGATCGGCATCGTGGACGGCCAGCTGATGCTGGCGACCACCACCAAGTTCATCGCCGACCTGATCGAGCACAAGGACCACCAGCTGCTGCTGGAGCAGGAAACCGAGAAGCTGTGGGGCCAGCGCTACCGGGTGCTGGTGCGGCTGGACAAGC
>DATJQG010000219.1:0-6513 GCA_035506015.1 Candidatus Edwardsiibacteriota bacterium | reverse complement strand
GGCTTCTTCGGGCCAGGCACGGGCACGTTCCTGATTTTGTTCTACACCCTGGCGTTGAAGTATGATTTCGTCACGGCCAACGCCAACACCAAGGTGGTCAACCTGGCCTCGAACATCGCCGCGGTGGTCACCTTCATGGCCGGCCACAAGGTGATCTACGCCATCGGCGTGCCGGCCGCGGCCTGCGGCATCGCGGGGAACCTGCTGGGCGCGCGGCTGGTGCTGCAGCGCGGGGCGAAAGTGATCCGGCCGATCTTCATCGCCGTGCTGCTGCTGCTGTTCGCCAAGATCGTCTACGACCTGGTCGTCGCCGGAGTCCATTAGGTCATCACCGATCCATGGATTCCCGCGTACGCGGGAATCCATGGATCCCCGTTGTCACGGGGATGACAAGGAACAAGGAATAACCTCTGTGTCCCCTGTGGTTCAATCATGAGACCCGAAGAATTCGAACTGCTGGTCGACCGCGCGCTGGAGGAGCTGCCCGGGGACTTCCAGCAGCGGATGGAGAACATCTCGATCGTGGTCGAGGACTACCCCTCCGAGCACGTGCTGGCGGGGCTTCGCCCCCGGCCGTCCAAGTTCAATCTATTGGGCGTATACATCGGCGTGCCGTATACCCAGCGCCCCGCCCATCAGATCCTGGGCAAGCTGCCCGACCGCATCGAGCTCTACCAGAAGAACATCGAGGCGATCTGCGCCACCGACCGCGAGGTCGTCCAGCAGATCAAGGAAACAGTGATCCACGAGGTGGGCCACTACTTCGGCCTGGACGAGGCCACGCTGCGCCGGCTGCAGCGCTAGATACGGAGCCCTCAAGACACCCCATTTGTTCCTTGACTTCGCCCCAGCGATGTGCTATTTTTATTGTTCTTGGATACTGACGATCATGGGCAATTCCGCATTTCCCGAACCATTCAAAGGATCGTGATAGATGTCTCCGCTTGCTGATTTTTTCATGCTCTCCAAGGAGCAGATCCTGCAGAAGGCCGACAAGCTGCGGCTGGAGGGCAAGCACGACAAGGCGGCCGAGCTGATCGCCTCGGGGCTGAAGAACAGCGCCGAGGACTACGACCTGCTGATCGCGCTGGCCGGCGCCCACATCGCCTGCAAGAAGGCCCGCGACGCGGTGCAGGCCCTCAAGAACGCCATCTCCCTGGTGCCGGCCAAGGCCGCCGAGGTGCTGGAGACCGCGGAGCGCTTCTATTTCACCGAGGAGCACTTCCCCGAGCTGGGCGACATGGTGTTCGAGATGAACATCAGCCGCCGCAACATCGAGACCGCGATCAAGGTGCTCAAGGAGATGACCGACAAGGACGTCGACATCCTGGTGTCGCGTTACTCCAAGATCAAGGAGTCGATCGAGTCCTACAGCGGGCCGGCCAAGCCGGCCGGGCTGCTGGCCAAGGACATGGCGGTGCTCTACGCCATGGCCCTGCTCAACGAGCGGCGGCGCAAGGCCCCGGCGGCGATGGACTACCTGAACATGATCCTGTCCCGCTCCCAGGCCGAGGACCAGGCCGTGACCGAGGCCGCGCTCAGGGTGGCCGGGCCCAACGTCAGCGACCCGGCCGTGGCCGTCAAGTACGGCGACATCCTGTTCAAGGTCGGCAAGCTGGACACGGCGCTGGACCTCTACGGCCAGGCCGCGGCCGCCGGCGGCAGCACCGAGGTGATCGACCGGCTGGTGAAGTTCCTGGAGAAGAAGGAGAACCTGGGGGCCATCAACCTGCTGGCCCAGCTCTACATTCAGACCCATCAGGCCGACCAGGCCCTGGCGCTGGTGCGGCGCGCCATGCAGCTGGACAAGAAGCATCCCGAGACCTACCTGGGCCAGCTGCGCGAGATCGTCAAGGTCTCCGACACGGCCGAGGCCAACATGGCCGTGGGCGACGCCGCGATGGAGCGCGAGAAATACGACCTGGCGCTGTCCAGCTACGGCCGGGTGATGGAGCTCGACCCGGCTCGGCTGCAGCAGGTGCTGGGGCGCTACCAGGAGATCCTCAACAAGTCGCCCGGCAACTTCGAGGCCGCCACCCGCATCATCGACGCCTACGTGGCCGCGGGCCAGACCGGGCAGGTGATCAGCTCGCTCAAGGAGATCATCAAGAACGACGCCACGCTGATCGACCTGGCGCTGGAGAAGCTCGACGACCTGCTGAAGGCCGGCCTGGACCAGCCCGAGGCGCTGGAGTTCCTGGGCCAGTGCTACCTGGTGCGCCAGGAGGCGCGCAAGGCGATGGCGGTGTTCCAGTACCTGGCGACGCTGGGCCCGGCGCCGCGCCAGGCCGCCCTGGCCGCCATCCAGAAGCTGGTGGTGGCGGACCCCGGCGCGATCGAGCCGCTGCTGGCGATGCTGCGGCTGCTGGTGGCCGGCGGCCAGCTCAAGGAGGCCGGGATGCTGGGGCTGGAGCTGACCAAGCGACATCCCGCGCAGTGGCCGGACTTCCTGCCGCTGCTGGAATCGGCGATCGCCGCGGCCGACCCCGCCTACCTGCAGCAACTGGCCGAGATCTGCCAGCAGCTGGCCGCGGCCGGACAGGGCTCGCCCGCGATCGAGTTCACCCGGGCCTGCGCCCTGGCCGGGCTCAAGCAGTACGCCGACGCCTGCGCCCTGTTCCTCAAGCTGCACCAGGACCCCGCGGTCGCGGCCCTGGCGCGCGACACCCTGCTGCAGTACTCGCAGCGGATCCCCGATGCCGGCATCATCCACCTGACGGTGGCGGAGATGGCGCAGCGCGACAACCAGCCGGCCCAGATGGCCACCTCGCTGCTGGCCGCCGCCAAGGTCGACCAGTCGCTGCTGCCGCAGGTCAGCAACAAGCTGCAGGACCTGCTGAAGCTGACGCCCGACAATCTGGACCTGCAGCTGATCCAGCTGGAGCTGCTCTACCAGCAGAATTACATGGAGAAGGCCTTCGAGCAGGCCAACCAGATCGTGGCGCGCTGGCCCGGCGCCGAGGGCGCCAAGGCCCACCTGCGGCTGGGCCAGATCTCCCTGGAGAAAGGCGAGTTCACCAAGGCCTCGGCCAGCCTGCTGACGGCCGCGGAACTCGACCCGGCGCTGTCCGGCGCGGCGGCCGAGGCCATCAAGAAGCTGCTGGACATCGATACCACGTCGCTGCCGGGCCGCTACGCCCTGGCCAAGATCGAGATCACCCTCCACAAGTTCGACGAGGCGGTCACCGAGCTGATGGCCGTGGTGTCGCGCGAGCCGCGCTGGGCCGAGCGGGTGCTGCCCGACCTCAAGCAGGTGATCGGCCACGATCCCGCCAACTTCAAGGCGCTGCTGGCCGAGGCCAAGATCGACATCATCCTGGGCCGCAACGACGAGGCCGTGATCGCGCTGTCGTCGGCGCTGGACATCTCGCCGGCGGCCAACGACCAGATCGTCAGCGTCTACCGCCAGCTGCTGGAGCGCAATCCCAGCCAGCCCAAGGTCAAGCTGGCGCTGGCCAAGGCCTACATCGGGCGCGGCGCGGTCCCGGCCGCCGTCAAGCTGATCGAGGAGGCGCTGATCGCCGACCAGGCCCAGTCCGAGCCGGCCATCCGCCTGCTGCGCCTGGCCCAGGAGAAGGACGCCGGCGACCCCAGCTCGCGCTACCTGCTGGCCAAGCTCTACGGCCAGCGCGGCGGCCACGACCAGAGCATCAAGCTGCTGAAGGAGGTGCTGGAGCAGCGGCCGCAGGAGATCGACAACGTCTCGGCCGAGCTGCAGGCCATCGCCAGGCAGCAGCCCGGCAACCTCGAGGTCCACTACCTGCTGGCCGACATCTTCACCAAGGCGGGCCGCCCCGACCGGGCCGTGGCCGAGTACCAGCTGGTGCTGGCCGCCGCGCCGGCCGAGCGGCCGGCGGTGCTCGAGCGGCTCAACGCCATCCTGCAGGCCAACGCCGACCAGGTCGACGCCCTGTTGCTGCGCTCGCGGCTGCAGGCCGCGGCCGGCGAGTTCAAGCCGGCGATGGATGGCTTCAGCAGGGCCTGCGAGATCGACCCCAACCTGCGCCAGCCGGTGGCCGCCGAGATCGAGCAGCTGCGCGCCGACCGCCCCGACCTGCCCGAGGCCTGCGAGGCGCTGGGCATGATCTACTTCGAGAGCGGCAAGTTCACCCTGGCCCGCGACCTGCTGGCCAAGGCCGTGGAGACCATCGCCGACGGCGAGCGCAAGATCAGGGCCACCTTCTACCTGGCGGAGAGCTACCTGGCGCTGCGCGACGAGGTCCGGGCCGAGGAGGCGATGAACCGCATCCGCCAGAGCATGCCCGACGCCAGCGAGGTCTACAAGGCGATGCGCCGCTTCGCCACCCGCCGGCTGCAGGTGGAGATCGACAAGGCCTACCAGGCCGTGCAGGAGTCGCCGGACGACGAGTTCCGCAAGATCGACCTGGCCACCAAGCTGCTGACCATCGAGAAGTACGACGCGGTGATCGGCCTGCTGGCCTTCAAGCCGCGGGACGCCGAGGTCGCCAACCGCCGAGTGCTGCTGCTGGCCCGCGCCTTCCTGGGCCGCCACGAGGCCTACACCGCGGTGGAGCTGCTGCGCCAGGTGCCGCTCGACGAGCGGCCGCTGTCGCGCTACCAGATGGAGATCTGCTACCTGCTGGGCCAGTGCTACGAGGCCATCGGCAACTACGCCGCCGCGGTGGCGGCCTTCCGCACGGTCTACATGGACCAGACCGACTTCCGGGACGTGCGGCGCAAGCTGGAGCACAACGCCGAGAAGGCCGTGCTCAAGGCGCTGGGCCGCCAGGCCACCATGCTGGAGGCCGTGGCGTAGACCACCGGGAACGGAAACGACCACAGAGCCCACAGAGCGGACCGCCCCGTCATCCTCTGTGACCTCTGTGGTTTTCTGCTGAGCGATGAAAAACCAAGAGCTGTCGCAGATCTTCGGCCGCATCGCCGACATCCTGGAGTTCCAGGGCGCGCTGGTGTTCAAGGTGAACGCCTACCGCCGGGCCGCGCGCGCGCTGGACGAGCTGGGTGAGGACATCGAGCAGGTCAGTCGCGACGGCCGCCTGCGGGAGGTCCCCGGCATCGGCTCGGCCATCGCCGCCAAGATCGGCGAGTACCTGGCGACCGGACGGATGGCCAAGTACGACGAGGTGCAGCAGCAGGTGCCGGCGGCGCTGATCGACCTGCTGCGGGTCCAGGGCCTGGGGCCCAAAACGCTGGCGCTGTTGCACCGCGAGCTGGGCGTCAAAGATCTGGCGTCCTTGCAACGGGCGTTGGCGTCGGGCAAGGCGACGACGCTTCCCGGGATGGGCGAGAAAAAGGCCGGGAACCTCGTCAACGGCATCGCCCAGCTCCAACAGGGTTCCGGACGGATGCTGCTGGGTCTGGCCCTGCCTGTCGCCCGCGAGATCGTGGATCATTTGAGATCGGCGCTGCGGGCAAAGCTGATCGCGCCCGCCGGATCGCTGCGGCGGATGAAGGAGACGGTCGGCGACATCGACATCCTGGTCTGCCACCGGGACGGCCGCAAGGTCGTGGATGTTTTCACGGGATTGCCGCGGGCCGCGCGGGTGCTGGCGCGGGGCGATACCAAGGGCAGCATCGTCACGCGCGAGGGCCTGCAGATCGACCTGCGGGTGGTCGAGCAAAATTCGTGGGGCGCGGCGCTGCAGTATTTCACCGGGTCCAAGGACCACAACGTGCGGCTGCGCGAGCTGGCCCGCGCCCGGGGCATGACCATCAACGAGTACGGCATCTTCCGGGTCAAGGGCAACAACTATCTCGGCGGCAAGACCGAGGACGAGATCTACGCCACGCTGGGCCTGCCTCTGTTCCCGCCCGAGCTGCGCGAGGACCGCGGCGAAATACAGGCCTCGCGGGGAAAGAAGCTGCCGCGGCTGGTCGAGCTGAGGGACATCAAGGGCGACCTGCATTGCCACAGCGACTGGTCGGACGGCAGCTCGTCGATCGAGCAGATGGCGCAGGCCGCGATCGCCCGGGGCTACCGCTACATCGCGATCTGCGACCACTCGGCCTCCGCCAGCTATGCCGGCGGCTTGAAGCCCGCCCGGCTGCGCCAGCAGATGGCCGCGATCGACAAGCTGAACGCCAGATTCAAGAATTCCAAATTCCAAATACTGAAGGGCAGCGAGGTCGATATCAGAACGGACGGGACGCTGGATTTCCCCGACGAGCTGCTGGAAAAGCTGGACATCGCGGTGGCCTCGGTCCATTCCGGCTTCTCAAAAGATGTGACCAAGCGGATGATCGCGGCCTGCCGCAACCCGCACGTCACGATCATCGCCCACCCCACCGGCCGGCTGATCGGCCGCCGCGAGGGGTACCAGGGGCTCGACCTCGAGGCCGTGATGCTCGAGGCCGCCCGCACCGGCACCGCGCTGGAGGTCAACAGTTTCATGGACCGGCTGGACCTCAACGATGTCCATTGCCGCCGCGCGCGGGAACTGGGTTGCAGGCTGGCGATCGACACCGACAGCCACGGCACGGAGCACTTGTGGATGATGGAGCTGGGCGTGGGCACGGCCCGCCGCGGCTGGG
>DATJQG010000218.1:0-2076 GCA_035506015.1 Candidatus Edwardsiibacteriota bacterium | reverse complement strand
CCCAAAGAACAGCTGGCACCAGCAACCATGCTAGAATAAATATACGTTTCATAGCAGAACTGAAATATTATTTCTTCCGTCCCCGGCTCTTGATATTCTTCACGCCCAGCTCTTTCCGGCCCGGCTTGTCCCACATGAACCGCGATGCTCGTAGGCTTCTAGTCTTTTTAGTCTTATCTCCCAGCGGCTCCTCGCCCGACAGCTTGCGGATCTCATCGCGCAGCACCGCGGCCCGCTCGTAATCCAGGCTGGACGCCGCGTCGAACATCTCCTTCTCCAGCTGGACGATGGTCTCCTCCACCGACAGCCCGGAGATCTTGTAGGCCTCCAGCTCCTCGGCCGCCACGTCCTGCTTGGAGTCGGCCACCGATGTGGCCAGCATCACCTCCTCGATCGACTTGATGATCGACTGCGGCGTGATGCCGTGCTCCTTGTTGTATGCGAGTTGGATATTCCTACGGCGGTCCATCTCGGCCAGCGCCCGTTTCATCGAGTCGGTGACGCGGTCGGCGTACATGATCACCTTGCCCTGGACGTGGCGCGCGGCGCGGCCCGAGACCTGGATCAGCGAGCGCTCCGAGCGCAGGAAGCCCTCCTTGTCCGCGTCCAGGATGGCCACCAGCGAGACCTCCGGCAGATCAAGGCCCTCGCGCAGAAGATTGATCCCCACCAGCACGTCGAATTCCCCCAGCCGCAGTCCGCGCAGGATCTCGATCCGCTCGATGGCGTCGATCTCCGAGTGCATGTAGCGCACCTGGATGCCGACCTTGGTAAGGTACTCGGCCAGGTCCTCGGCCATCTTCTTGGTCAGCGTGGTGACCAGCGTCCGCTCCTTTTTCGCCACCCGCTGGCGGACTTCCTCCAGCAGGTCGTCGATCTGCCCGGCCACGGGCTTGATCACCACCTCGGGGTCGACCAGCCCGGTGGGGCGCACCACCTGGTCGATGACCACCCCGTTGGTCTGCTTGAGCTCGTAATCGGCGGGCGTGGCCGATGTGTAGATCACCTGGTTGGTGGCGGCCTCGAACTCCTCGAACCGCAGCGGCCGGTTGTCCAGGGCCGAGGGCAGGCGGAAGCCGAACTCCACCAGCGTCTCCTTGCGGGAGCGGTCGCCGGCGTGCATCCCGCCGATCTGCGGCACCGTGACGTGCGACTCGTCGACAATCAGCAGGAAATCCTTGGGGAAGAAGTCCAGCAGGCAGAACGGCCGCTCGCCCGGCTGGCGGCCCGCCAGGTGGCGCGAGTAGTTCTCGATGCCCGAGCAGTAGCCCAGCTCGCGGATCATCTCCAGGTCGTACTTGGTGCGCTGCTGCAGGCGCTGGGCCTCCAGCAGCTTGCCGGCGTTGGTCAGCCGCGCGGTCTGCTCCTCCAGCTCCTGCTGGATGTCCTTCAGCGCCTGCTCCAGCCGCGGATACGATACCAGGAAGTGCTTGGTGGGGTAGACCGCGATCCGTTGCTTGGCCTCGATCACGTTGCCGGTCAGCGGGTCGAACGACGAGAGCTTCGCTATTCTCTCGCCGTCCAGTTCGATCCGCAGGCCGGTCTGCTCGTCCCCGGGATGGACCTCGACGGTGTCGCCCCGCACCCGGAAGGTGCCGCGCTCGAAGGCCACGTCGTTGCGCTGGTACTGGATGTCCACCAGCCGCCGCGTCACCGCGTCGCGGTCGATGGCCTGGCCGCGCTCCAGCATCAGCACGTATTCCTTCCACTCGTCGGGCGAGCCCAGCGAGAAGATGCACGACACCGAGGCGACGATCACCACATCCCTTCTTTCCAACAACGCGGACGTAGCCTTGAGGCGAAGCCTCTCGATGTCGTCGTTGCGCGCGGAGTCCTTCTCGATGTAGGTGTCGGACGACGGGATGTAGGCCTCGGGCTGGTAGTAGTCGTAGTAGGAAATGAAGTACTCGACGGCGTTGCGCGGGAAGAACCCCTTGAACTCGCCGTAGAGCTGGGCGGCCAGGGTCTTGTTGTGCGACAGCACCAGGGTCGGCCGGTTGACCCGGGCGATGACGTTGGCGATGGAGAAGGTCTTGCCGCTGCCGGTGACGCCCAGCAGCACCTGGTGCTTGTCGC
>DATJQG010000217.1:0-3932 GCA_035506015.1 Candidatus Edwardsiibacteriota bacterium | reverse complement strand
ATCGAGGACTGGCGGCTGGACCAGGTGCGGGATTTCGCCCGGCAGTGGGGGGTGCACGTCTCGGGCGGGAAGGAGCTGGGCGTCAACCGCAGCTTCTGGGAGGACCGCTTCAATCTCAGCCTGTCGCTGGGCCTGCCCAAGGGCCGGCTGGGCCAGAGCCTGGTGATGGAGTACCGCGTGCGGCCGCGGCTGCTGGTGCGGGGCGAGGTGTCGCACCAGCCGGCGCGCAGCGAGGCCTGGGTCGACCTGATCTTCCGGACCGAATATTAGGAGAATGGGAATGATGCGAGCATTGAAGATAACCGCCGTGCTGTTGGCCGCGCTGGCACTGGCGGTCCCGGCCCGCGGCCAGGACGAGTATTTCGGCAAGAACAAGGTCAGCTACAAGGCGTTCGGCTGGCAGCGGCTGGGGACGGCCCACTTCGACGTCTACTACTACCAGCAGCAGTACACGCTGGCCTCGCTGGCGGCGCGGATCGCCGAGAACGCCTTCGCCAAGCTGTCGGCCGACCTGGGCCACACGCCGGTGGAGAAGATCCCGTTGGTGCTGTACGCCTCCCACAACGATTTCGAGCAGACCAACACCACGCCGGAGATCATCGAGGAGGCGGTGGGCGCCTTCACCACGGTGATGAAGAACCGGGTGGTGGTGCCCTACACCGGCTCCTACGTCGACCTGCAGCACGTCATCACCCACGAGCTGACCCACGCCTTCACCTTCGACCTGTTCACCCGCGGCGCGCCGCGGATGGGGATGTCGCTGCAGTACATCGCCCAGCTGCCGCTGTGGTTCGCCGAGGGCCTGGCCGAGTACGAGTCGCAGGGCTGGGACCCCGAGTCCGAGATGATCATCAAGGACCTGGCCATCAACCAGCGGCTGGTGCCGATCCCGGAGCTGGACGCGTACGGCGGCAGCTACATCGTCTACAAGGAGGGCCAGGCGGTGTTCCGCTTCATCGCGGCCAAGTACGGCCAGGCCAAGGTCAACGAGCTGCTGCACCTGGTCAAGTCCGACCACAGCATGGACCGGGCCTGCCGCTCGGCGCTGGGCATCGACCTGGCCAAGCTGTCCGAGGACTGGGAGAAGGACGTCCGCAAGTCCTACTGGCCGTTCCTGGCGGCCAAGCAGGAGGTGCCCGAGATCGCCAAGCAGCTGACCGAGCACGACAAGAACGAGTCCTACTTCAACCTGTCGCCCTGCTTCTCGCCCGGGGGCGACAGGATCGCCTACATCTCGGACCAGGGCGGCTACTCCGGGATCTACGTGATCTCCAGCATCGACGGCCACCGCATCAGCCACCTGGTGAAGGGCGAGAAGACCTCGCTGTTCGAGGCCATGCACCTGGCCTGGTTCCGGGGCGGGCTGACCTGGTCGCCCGACGGCAAGCGCATCGCCTTCGCGGCCAAGTCGTCGACCGGCGACCGGCTGTACGTGATCGACGCCGCCAAGGGCCGGGTGCTGAAGAAGCTGTCGTTCCCGCTGGACGGCATCTATTTCCCGAATTGGTCACCCCTGGGCGATAGGATCGCGTTCTGCGGCCTGAAGGACGGGCATGCCGACCTCTACGTCACCAGCCCCGACGGCGGCCTGCTGCAGCGGCTGACCAGCGACCTGTTCGACGACCGCGAGCCCTGCTGGTCGCCGGACGGTCGGCACCTGGTGTTCGCCTCGGACCGCGCCATCCCGGCCGACAGCGTCCGGGGCGACACCCTGCGGTTCGGCAGCTACCGGCTGTTCACCATCACCGGTGACGGCGATTCCCTGGCCTGCATCACGCCGGACGAGCGCAGCGCCGTGTCGCCCAGCTGGTCGGCCCAAGGCATCATCTACATCAGCCAGCGGCGGGGCATCGCCAACATCGCCTACAAGCCGCATCCCGACAGCGCCGCCGTGCTGCTGACCGACGTGCTGACCGGCTGCGGCCAGCCCCAGTGGTCGTCCGACGGCGGCAAGATCGTCTTCGCCGGCTACCACAAGACCGGGTGGAACATCTACCTGATCAAGTCGCCTTTGGAGAAGAAACCCGGGCCGCCCAGGGACCTGGACTTCCTGGCCGGCGCCGACAGCGCCTGGACCGTGCCCAAGACCTTCACCCCGGACGCGGCCGACACCGTCAAATACCCGGTGCTGGCCGCCGCCCGCAAATTCTCCATCGACTGGGCCACCGGCACGGTCAGCTACAGCTCGTTCAGCGGCCTGGGCGGGCAGGCCGAGATCGAGGTCAGCGACATCCTGGGCGACCACCTGTTCTACTGGCAGTCCGACCTGGTGATCGATTTCCAGAACTCCAACTACGAGCTGACCTACCTGTACCTGCCCAAGCGGTTCGACTACGGCGTCAGCGTCTATCAGCAGCACAACTACTATCTGGCCAGCAACGACGACCTGCTGATCGAGCGGCTGCGCGGCATCCAGGGGCTGGTGTCGTACCCGTTCTCGCGCTTCCAGCGGGTCGACCTCTCGGCGCGCTGGGACCACTACCAGCAGAGCTACTATTTCTCCAGCCAGCCCGAGGCCAGCATCGACGTGATCGCGCCCGCAGTGCAGTGGATCACCGACAACACGCTGTGGGGCTACACCGGCCCGGTCGACGGCCAGCGCACCCTGGTGGGGCTGGAGACCAGCCAGAAGCTGTGGGGCAGCGGCATGGTGTTCACCACCGGCTACGCCGACCTGCGCCGCTACTGGCGGGTGGCGCCGCGCTTCCTGTTCGCCACCCGGCTGATGGCCGGCGCCTCGCGCGGCCGCGACGCCCAGCTGTTCGCGGTGGGCGGGCCGTACTCGATCCACGGCTACGACTACAACGAGTTCTACGGCACGCGGATGGCGGTGACCAACCTGGAGTTCCGCTTCCCGCTGATCGACCGGCTGGACCTGGCGCTGCCGCCGATCAGGATCGGGGGGATCCGCGGCGCGCTGCTGTTCGACCTGGGGGCGGCCTGGAGCGACGACGAGCATTTCCAGCTGTTCCAGCGCAGCGACGACGCCCTGCTCAAGACCCGCGACCTGCGGGCCGGCGTGGGCGGCGGCATCCGCGTCAACCTCTACCCATTCCTGCTGAAGCTGGACTTCGCGCTGGGCACCGACCTGGCCGCGGTCTCCAAGAGCACCCACACCACCGTCACCCTGGGCAGCGAGTTCTGATGTCGTTCCGGGTGATCGCCGGGGAGTTCCGCGGCCGCAACCTGGCGACGCCGCCGGGCACGGACGTGCGGCCGACCTCGGGGCTGGTGCGGGGCGTGATCTTCAACGTGCTGCAGGACTTCGTCCCGGAGCGGACCGTGCTGGACTGCTACGCCGGCAGCGGGGCGCTGGCCATCGAGGCGCTGTCGCGCGGCGCGGCGCGGGCCACGCTGGTCGAGATGAACCCCGCGTCGCTGGAGGCCATCGCCCAGAACCTCTCGCTGCTCAAGCTGCGCGACCGGGCGCACGCGGTGCGGCTCGACGCGCTGGATTTCCTGGCGGGCTGCGATCAGCAATACGACCTGATCATGGCCGATCCGCCCTACGGGCTGAAGGAGGGCCCGGAAGTGCTGCAGCACGTGGCGCAGCGCGCGCTGCTGGTCACCGGCGGCATCCTCGTCATTCAGCAATCCAGCAACGATCCCGTTCCCGACGGCTCGGGCGCGCTGCGGCTATGGAAGCACAAGCAGCACGGCAGGACCGCAGTATGTTTTTATCGGCAATAGTAATCTGAAATTGTAGTAATTGTTGTACATTTCTAGATAGAAAAATATACGATGGATATTCAACAAAGCCTTATGCAAAAACGCAGCGACTGGAGGGAGTCTTTCTTACATCCAGAATTATTTATCGTTGTTTTAGTAATTATAGCCGAATTACTGATACATCAAAGAAGCGGCGTCATTGGATATGCGATATTCTATTATTCTGCCTTTTCACTAGGGGCTATCAGATTTATTCTTTTTCC
>DATJQG010000216.1:0-14658 GCA_035506015.1 Candidatus Edwardsiibacteriota bacterium | reverse complement strand
TCGCCCACCGGGTGCGGCGGCTGGAAGCCGCCGGCCGCCGGCCGCAGCCGCGGGAACGAGACCGACACCTGGCTCTTCCAGTAGTGCTTCATCAAATAGGCGGCGTGGCGCGCCAGGCAGTAGGTCTCCAGCCGCCAGTCGGCCAGCCCCAGCAGCGCGCCGATCCCGATCTGGCGGAACCCGGCCAGGCCGCCTCGTTCCGGCGCGGCCAGGCGCCAGTCGAAGTCCCGCTTGGGGCCGGCCGGGTGGACCTGGGCGTAGACCGCGCGGTCGTAGGTCTCCTGGTAGACGGCCAGCCCGTCGACGCCGGCCCGCCGCAGGGTCAGATAGTCCTCCGTCGCCATCGGGTAGACCTCGATGGCCAGCGACGGGAACAGCGGCTTGAGGGCCCGCGCCATCCGCTCCAGGTCGGCGACGCCGCAGTGGCGCGGACTCTCGCCGGTCACCAGCAGCAGCTGCGAAATGTGCCGGCCCTTGAGCAGCTGCGCTTCCGCCATCACTTCGTCGAAGCTCAGCGTGCGGCGGGCCACGTCGTTGCCGGCGTTGAAGCCGCAGTAGACGCAGGCGTTGCCGCAGTAGTTGGAGACGTAGAGCGGGGCATAGAGCGAGACGGTGCGGCCGAAGCGCCGCGCCGTGACGGCTTGCGCCGCGCGCGCCAGCGGCTCGAGCAGCGGTTCGGCGGCGGGGGAAAGCAGCGTCAGGATGTCGTCGGGATCGAGCGGCTGCAATGCTTGCGCGGCGGCGATCACCCGCTCGGCGTCGCCGGCCCGGGCCGCGGCGATCCGCTCTTGTACCGCGGACGGAACTATTTTCCCCAGGTCAAGGGCGAAGCCGCTCATCGCAGGAAGCCGGTCAGCGGGCTGGAGGCGGAGGCCGTTCCGCTTTCAGGCATGGGGTCGGCCTGCCGGGCCAGCAGCGCGGCCTCGACCGCCAGCTTGAACGACCGGGCCATGGCCGCGGGGTCGCCGGCCACGGCCACCGCGGTGTTGACCAGCACCGCGTCGGCGCCCAGCTCCAGGGCCTGGCAGACGTGCGAAGGCAGGCCCAGCCCGGCATCCACAACGACAGGGACTGTGGCTTGCTCGATGATGATCCGGATCTGGTCGGCGGTCTTGATGCCGCGGCCGCTGCCGATCGGCGAGCCCAGCGGCATCACCGCGGCGGCGCCGGCGTCCTGCAGCCGGCGGGCCAGCACCGGGTCGGCGTTGATGTAGGGCAGCACCACGAAGCCGTCCTTGACCAGCAGCTCGGCGGCCTTGAGGGTCTCCACCGGGTCGGGCAGCAGGTAATTGGGCTCGGGCGTGACCTCCAGCTTCAGCCAGTTCCAGCCCGTTGCCTCGCGCGCCAGCCGCGCGATCCGCACCGCCTCGGCCGCGTCCCGGGCGCCCGAGGTGTTGGGCAGGATCAAATATTGCTGCGGGTTGATCGCGGCCAGCAGGTCGTCGTGCGGGGCGCCCAGTTCCACCCGGCGCAGCGCCACGGTGACGACCGCGGCGCCCGAGGCTTCCAAGGCCTGCGCCATCAGCCGCGGGCTGGCGAACTTGCCGGTGCCCAGGAACAGCCGGGACGTGATCTCCCGGCCGGCGATGATCAATGGTGCGATATTCTTCATTGGACCCTATAGCGGTTGTTGGGGAACGAGCTCGTCGATTTTTTTCAGCCACCACAATGCGTTCAGGCGTTCAAAGGTCTCCCGCGCCCGGGCCAGGCGGTGCTCGCTTTTTTGCCGCTCGCCGGCGGCCGCCAAGGCCAGCCCGTAATGGTAATAGGCGATGGCGGCATCCTGGGACTGCTTGATCTCCTGGTACAGGGCGATCGCCTGCTCGAACCCGGCAAAGGCGGCTGGCCACGACCGTTGGGCCCCGTCGATCCGGGCCTGCAACGTCAGTGCCTCGGCCCTGCCCAGCTTCGATTGCAGCTCGTCGGCCAGCCGCAGCACCGCATCGGCTTGCGCCCTCGCCCCGGCCAGGTCGCCCCCGGCCAGCGCCAGCACCCCCAGCGAGACGGCCACGCGGCGTGACAGCTCGGTCTCCCCCAGCTCGGCGGCGATCACCGCCGCCTGGTCCAGCTCCCGCCGGGCGGCCCGGTGGTCGCCCTCCTCCGTGTACATCTTGCCGATGCTGTTGCGGATCGATGCCTCGCCGCTGCGGTCGCCGATCTCCTCGCGGATCTGCAGCGACCGCCGGAAATGGTCCAGCGCCGTCGCCTGGTCGCCCACCGCCGACAGCGTCACGCCGAGGTTCTGCAGGCTGTAGGCTTGCCCCCAGCGGTCGCCGATCCGCTCCTGGATCTGCAGCGACCGGCGGTAATGCTCCAGCGCCGTGCGGTATTCCCCCAGGCAGTAGCGCACCGCGCCGATGTTGTTGAGGTTGTTGGCCTCGCCCCGCAGGTCGCCGGTCCCGGTGCGGATCGCCAGCGACCGGTGGTAATACTCCAGCGCCGCCGGGTAATCGCCCAGGCCGTCGTGCACGTAGCCGATGTTGTTGAGGCTCTGGGCCTGGCCCTGGCGGTCGCCGATCCGCTGCTGGATGGCCAGCGCCTCGTCGTAATACCCCAGGGCCTGGCGGTAGTTGCTGAGGCCGTCCTGGGCGTAGCCGATGTTGAGCAGGCTGTGGGACTGGCCCCAGCCGTCCCCGGTCTCGCGGTAGATCGCCAGCGCGTCGGCGGAGCTCCGCAGCATCGCGGCCAGGTCGCCGACCGTGCACTGGACGTCGCTGAGCAGCAGCAGGCACTGCGCCAGCAGGTTGCGGTCGGCGCCGCGCCGGGCCAGGGCCAGCGCCCGGCGCGCGTCCCGCAGCGCCTCGCCGGTGCGGCCGGTGAGGTTGTAGACATCGGAGCGGGACTGCAGCAGGCCGACCAGCTGCGGCAAGCCGGGACGCGGGAGGTTCTTCCCGCTCACCCGCCGCCGACCAGGCGCACGATCTCTACGACGTCGCCCTCCGTGATGGCCGTGGCCCCGCGCCGGTTCCGGCCGACGATGGCGCCGTTGAGCTCGACCACCACCCGCGCCTCGGCCAAGCCCAGCGACCGCAGCAGTTCCGCAAGGTCCGGCGGGCCATCGTACTCCAGAATGCTGCCGTTGACGGTGAGTTTCATGCGAAAAATCCCAGCGTGGAACGATAGTATACGATGTACGCCGCCCTTTGTCAATATACATCAACGCCGCACGCGATTTGTGAAAATATGCCTTGACTGGGGTAGGTGATGGTGCTATGATTTAAATCTGACATTGCTTTATATTTTATCGGGGGCGCGTGGATATGAGCGGGAGAAGGTGCGGTCTGTTCATCGTTGCCGCGGTCGCCTGGGTGGCGCTGGCGGCGCCGGCGCGGGCGCAGACCGTGGGCGACACCATCAGCCTGACCATCGGCCGCACGGCCATCACCGGCTGGATCGAGGGCATCCAGGGCGACACCATCGCGCTGTCCGGCCGGGTGCAGAACGAGGAATGGGGAGATCTGGAGGTGCACAACCTCCGGATCTCCCTTGCCGCATATGTCAACCACGGGCAGGCGCTGGTGCTGGGTGCGGGCCAGGTGGACTTCACGGGCGGACCCTACCGGCTGGGCCAGGTCACGGTCAACGGCCTGACGGGCCTGGTGGACTCCACGGGGTTCTGGGCCACGGGCGACATCGCGGTGGCGGGCGTGGCCTCGGGCGTGGTGATCACGGTGGGCGACGACGGACGGCTGTGGGGCCGGCTGCTGTCCAACCAGATCACCATCGACGGGCTGGTGATCACCGGACTGGACTGCAAGCTCAACGCCAAGGGCTTCTCCGGCACCGGACAGTTCGAGCTGGAGGGCAACTCCCTGACCGCGACCGTGCAGACCCAGTCGGACGGGAGCGTCACGGTGGCGGTCGGCCAGTGCAACCTGACGATCGGCGGCCTGCAGATCAAGGATTTCCAGGGGACGTTCTCCAGCCTGAGCGGCCTGTCGGGCTCAGGCACGGTGCTGTTCGAGGGGCAGTACCTCCAGTTCAGCTATCTCAAGAACTCCGCGGTGGCCGAGATCCAGGTCACCGACGGCTCGGTGGTCGTCCACGGCCTGCGGGTGCGCAACATCCACGGGCTGCTGAGCACGGCCAACGGCTTCGCGGCCGGCGGCACCATCGACCTGATGACGACGTCGCTGTCGGTCGATTTCACCACGTCCGGCGACCACCAGATCCACGCCAGCGTCACCGACTCGACGATCGCCATCGGCGCAGTCACGATCTCCAATCTCAACCTGACCTACGACTCGCTCAAGGGGCTGTCGGGCTCGGGCACCGTGCAGGTGGTCCGCACCACGGGCAGCGGCCAGGTGACGGCCTATTTCGAGACCGATCTCTCCGGCAGCGTCCGGGTCGGGATCAGCGGCGGCACCGTTACGCTCAGCAACGGCCACACCATCACCAACCTCTGCGGCTACTTCACCAACACCGAGTTCTACGGCACCGGCACCTACCTCGACGGCGGCAGCGACGTCACGGTCTCGTTCTTCAAGGACGGCAGCGGTCACATCGACTGGAGCATCCAGGGTCAGTGTTTGACTATCGGGACCGTGGTGCTGCACCACTACTACGTGGACGGCGGCGGCGGCCACGGCTGGTGGATCGTCAACACCACCGACTCGCTGTTCATCGACGTCAACCTGGCCGACAGCACGGGCACGATCGCGATCCCCGATACCATCCATCTCGGCCAGGCCCTGGTCTACGATTTTACCGGCACCATTCACAAGCCCGACTCCGTCGGTTCCTGCCTGTCGGCCACGGGCTGGATCAAGGTCGACGGGGTGGCCGTGCATTTTTCGTTCGGCACGGACGCCGGCGGCAAGCTGATCGGCCGGCCGGCGGACGCCGGCTACCTGGTCGACGGGATTTCGATCACGCTCTACGGCGTCGAGTTGACGTTCGACGAGAACGGGCTGCACGGCAAGGGGCACCTGCTGGTCGACTCCGTCGAGGCCGACATCGAGTTCGTGGTCAACACCGATGGCAGCGTTTCCGGCCGGGTCGCCAACGGAAAATGGCGGATCGGCAACGTCCAGCTGCAGAACGTCAACCTGAGTTTCGATCCGTTCTCGGCCTCAGCGGACGCCGTGCTGCCGGACATCGCCGGCGGCACGCTGGCCGCGGGGTTCGACATCACGGCCGACCACCAGCTGGGCTTGCGGTTCTCCGCCACGAGCATCGACATCAATGGTTTCACGTTGACAGGCTCGGTGGCCTACGCGGCGGGCAACGTGGTGGCCGCGGGCAATCTGCAGCTGCCGCCGCCCGGCGGCATTGTGTGGATCGACAGCCTGACGTTCAACTCGACCGGCTTTGTCCAAGGCAATTTCGGGGTCAATAACATCCCGGCCGCGGGATTCACCGTGGTCAGCGCCACCGCGCACCTGTATAACCATCCGTTCCGGATGGTGCTGTCGGGCGTGGTCGACGTCTCCGCCACCGGCGTGCTGGGCCAGGTCTCGGTACTCGACCTGGCGATCGACCAGGCGGGCAACGTCATCAGCTGCGGCGGCGCCGGCGTCACCGGGTTGAACCTGAAGGGGTTCGCGGTGATCAGCGCCGGCCTGGAGATCACCAAGGACGCGGTGATCCTGGACACGCTGGGCGTGTCGCTGGCGTCCCTGGGCGGCGGCACCGCGTTCGTCCAGCGGCTGGTGATCGACAAGACCGGACACTACCGGTCGGTCTCGGCCTTCGGCGTGCAGGACATCGCGGTGGGCGCGTTCTCCGGCAGCGGTTGGGCCCAGCTGCCGGGCGACTCCACCATCGTGGTCTACGGCAACGTAGCGCTGCGGAACATCGGCCACTTCAGCGTCAAGGCGCTGACGCTGAAGTACGACGGCACGGTGGTCGCGATCGCCGGCGCCGACGCCGCCATCACCATCGGCGGCTACGGGTTCTCGGGCGGCGTGCAGATGCCGCAGCGCGACGAGCTGATCGTCAACGGCGGCCTGCAGCTGCCGCAGTTCATCGAGGGCACCGGCTTCACCGGCATGGTCCACCTCAAGTACGTCGGCAGCGGCGGCGTGCTCAACACCGGCTACCGGGTGGTCGCCGGCAGCGGCACCCTGCCGGGCTTCCTGTTCCAGGGCTACCAGTTCGGCTCGGGGGCGTTCATCTTCGACTCGGCCGCCGTGGCCGGCAACTTCGACGTGAGGTTCCCGGGCAACGACATCGCCTTCAACGTGATGTTCGGCCTGCACTGGGACGGCAGCTTCGACTCCTGCTACGTGGCGGCCGCGGGGACCAACATCCCGCTGGGCACCACCGGCCTGGTGCTCAACGGCATCGGCGGCGGGCTCTACCGCTACACCAACCCCGGCGAGTACTGGAAGGTGGTGGTGTGGGGCGAGCTGACCGATGTATCGCATTCGCTCTCGGCGGACGCCACGCTGTACTTCGCGACCAACGGCAGCTTCGGCGGCGTCGGCCACCTGTCGGTCTCGCAATACCCGGTGTGCAGCGCTTCGCTGGACGTCGACGTCCCGGCCACCACCATCACGGCGGTGGGCTGGCTGGGCGACGATCCCGGCGAGGGCATCTCGACCTGGGGCTGCTACGTCAAGGGCGTGGACACGCTGCGGTTCGACTGGAGCGTGCCCGAGGCCTGGTCCCGCGCCAACCTCGAGGCCGGCGTCTGGTTCGTGACCTTCGAGGCCGACGCCGGGCTGGCCGTCAACTGGGTGCAGCACCATGGCACATACTTTTCGTATGGCCCCTACTACGGCATGAAGCTGTACGGCGACGGCGTGGGCGCGGGCGCCTACCTGTCGCTGCTGGACAACGTCTACGGCCTGACCGCCCAGAAATTGCCGGACGGCTGGGATTTCCACACCTGGTCGTGCCCGCCGGTGTTCATCCCGGGCAACGCGCCCTACCTGAAGGAACTGCTGGTGTGCGGCCCGTACCCGGCCACCACCGACGCCGAGCTCGGTTTCCAGTACCTGGGCGACGACACCGCCACCCGGCCGTTCGACAGCCATCCGGCGGTGGGCGGCAAGACCTGGCTGGCGCTGCAGTCGGACGTCAACGATTATTTCGACCTGCAGCGGCAGTATGCCCCCGCGGGCTACGCCGTGGCCTACGCCCACAGCTACGTCTACAATGGATCGAACGCCAGCACGGCGGCCAAGCTGTTCTTCGGCTGGGCCGGGGCGGCGCAGCTGTTCTGCAACGGGCAGCAGGTGTTCGACGGCGGCACGCACTGGACCTACGCCAGCAAGGACCGCGACACTGTGGACGTCAGCCTGCGGCCCGGCTGGAACTACCTGCTGGCGAAACTGCACCATCGCTCGAGCGAAAGCGCCTGGGGCTTCTATCTCAAGCTGGCCGACGCCGACGGCGACACGGTCAGCCGCGTCACCACTCAGCCCGACAATCCCCGGGCGTCGGTGCTCTACCACGAGCGGTTCGACAACTTCAACTCGTACCGCTGGCGCAAGCAGGGCGACGTGGCGATCCGTAATCTGAAGCTCCAATTGGTGGGGATCGGGGCGACAGCGAATACCTATGCCTACGACAGCCTGCATTACAGCCGCCGCAACTCGCCGGTGATGAAGACCGAGTTCTTGATCAAGGGTGATCACGATACTACCATCATCGGCGCCGAGGGCTACACCGATCTGGGCGGCTACCGCCGGTTCGGCGTGATCTATTCCCCGGCAGGCAAGGGAGGCTGCGCCACGTGTCGGGCCATCAACGATGAGGGGATGAGCGGGGAGCGAACGACGTCCGGTAAGGGCGGCCGCATCTATCTCAACAAGTGGTACACCCAGGAACTGGTGTTCGACCCTGACGCCATCAACCTCTCCATCTACCCCAGCGGCGAGGCCGCGCCGCTGCAGCCCTGGTTCGTGGATTCCAGCGCCGACTGGGACCCGCGCTTCTTCGCCCGGTGCGGCGGCATGACGGCGGGCGCCGACAGCGCGCTGACCCTGATCGACGATGTGGTGATGAAGGAGGTGTACAAAACGACATCCCAGTCCGTGGGGCGAAGCCCCTTGCCGGACTGGTGGGACACCACCTATGTGATCGCAGTGCCGGGCGCCAGCGCCGTCCGCGCGCATTTCACCTCGCTGCGGCTGGAGCAGGGCTGCGACAGCCTGTTCGTCTACGGCCCGTGCGGCAAGCTCTACGCCGCCTACACCGGCGACTACGGCGCGGGCCTGACCACGCCGCCGGTGACGGGCGACACGCTGAAGCTGCGCTTCAAGACCGACGGCTCGACCCCGTCGTGGGGCTTCGCGCTGGACCGCTACCAGTACGCCACCGACCGGCCGGCCTGGCGCGTCGACGCCGCGCAGCACCTGACGCTCAACGCCATCGGCGACAACTACAGCAACGACTGGTCGGCCGCCATTCCGGGCGCGGTGGCGGTGCGGGCGTACTTCACGGCCTGCGATCTGGATTCGCTGCTGGACCGCGTCGAGGTCGGCGATGCCAGCGCCTACCAACATCATTTCGCCACCTACACCGGCCGGCTGGCGCCGTTCGCCACGGTGGCGGTGCCGGGCAACGCCATCATGGTCAAGATCCGCACCGGCAACAGCGGCAACAGCATCGTCCGGGCGCTGAAGATCGACCACCTGGAGTACTTCACGGGATCGGACTGGGTGCCCTACGCGGCCGACCTGCAGCCGGCGGCGGCGCCGCGGTATCCCTTGGCGCTCAACAGCTGGCCCAACCCGTTCGGTGTGCAGGCGACCGTCAGCTACCAGCTGGCCCAGGCGGGGCCGGCCACCCTCCAGGTCTACAATATGCTGGGGCAACAGGTGCGGACCCTGGCCAGCGGTCCGCTGCAGGCCGGCCCCCACCAGGTCAGGTGGAACGGGACCAACGGCCAGGGCCGGCGGCTGGCCGCGGGCACATATTTTCTGCGGCTGCGTTGCGGGGGCGGCGAGATCATCAAACGGATCAGCCTGATACGGTAGGAGGCACGATGATGGGCGATGTAAGGAACAGCAAGAAAAATGCAATTGTATCCGTTGGCCTGCTGCTGCTCGCGGCGCTCACCGGCCGGGCCCAAGAGCTGAAGGTCTACGAGCTGCACGGCCTGCCGGCCGGCGGGTACGCCGTGTACGCCAGCGAGGCCATGGATTATAGCGGCAAGAACAGCAGCGCCCGCACCACCGTCTCGTGGCTGGCCCAGCAGTCAGACGGCGGCGTCTGGCTGGAGTTCGCGCGCGACGAGGGCCGGCGATCGACGGCGGTCAAGGTGCTGGCCGGGCCGGACGGCCGCGTCCGGAAAATGACCGCCGCGCAGGGCTCGGCGGCGGCCGCCGCGCCGGAAAAGCTCCCGGCGCAGGCCACGGTGCTGTGCGACCGGAACGGGATGCAGGACCGGGGCACCGAGACGGTAAGCACCCCGGCCGGGACCTTCGACTGCCGGCACTACGCCAGCACCGCCAGCGAGGACACGCGGTCGCGCCACGGCGACCTGACGCTGGTCACCACGGTCGAGCGGCAAAGGGACGTCTGGGTCTCGCAATCCGGCGGCTTCCGCGGCCTGGTGCGGCAGCGCACGACCGCGCGGCTCTCCGAGCGGACCTACCTGGGCGACCGGCCGCTGCCGAAGAACAGCCCGGTGCGGGAACGGACCGAGACGGTGGAGTTGCAGCGGGTCGCCAGCAGCGGCGCGGCCAGCAGGATCAAACCATCAGCTGCATCAACGCGATGAGGCGGGAACCATGAGCACCAGAAAAGCGATCGGCGTCAGTTGGGCCATGGTCCTGCTGGCGACAGCGGCATCGGCCCTGCCGCTCGAGTTCGAGCTCTCCGCCGGCCAGATCAGGTTCTCCGACAACCTGCGGGCGGCGGTCGGCCCGATCGACACCGCGCTGCCAGCGGCGACCGGGGAAGTGACGGTCAAGCTCCCCGGACGTTATTTCCTGCAGCTGGAGGCGCGCAACACCAGTTTTCGCTATATCGAGCCCTTCGCCGCCCTGTGCTATTACCGCTCGTCGTTCGGCAGCGACATGCTGGCGTCGAACGGCACGGTGCTGTCGGCCGGTATCGCCTCCAGCGTCGATGCGGGTTTCTGCACGGTCTCGGCGAAAGCCGGGCTGGCGGTCGACCTCGAGTCTTACACCTTTGCCGACACATTGATCGGCAACGCCACGTTCAAGAGCAACGGGCTGGGGTACGCCGCCGGGATCAGCATCCGCGTGCCGCTGGTTTGGCATATCGCCACGGCGCTGGATTATACCTTCCTGTACAAGGGGAACAAGGCGCAGCAGTGGACCATCCAGACGTCGCGGACCAACGGCAGTACCGTCTACGACTTCACCCCGAGCAAACAGCGGCACATGATCGGCTTCGGCCTGGTGCTGGGGCTGTAACCGCGGACCTCGATGCGGCACACAGCGATCGCCATCGGCCTGTGCTGGCTCCTGCTGGCCCCGGTCGCCTTCGCCCAGGAAGGGGCCAGGATCTTCAAGGATGCCGCGTCATGCCGCCGCCCGCGGCCGGCGGCGGAACGGCAGGCGTCCCCGAAAGCGCCGCCCAAATACTCCCCGGTGCATGACACTGCCCTCTGTTGCCGGTACTACGGCTATTCCTACAGCACCAACGATTTCTGGGGAACACCGCAGACCCCGCTGCTGTACACCTACCAGAACCTCACCGTCCCGCCCGCCGCCAGCTATCCGGTCAAGATCGGTTTCGACGACGACTGGTACAACGAGCACAGCCGCGGCCATCTCCAGTTCGACCTGGGGGCGCTGCCCGACTCGGTCACGGCGCTGGCGGCCGGCCTGCGGCTGACCACGGCCTACGACACCCAGTGGCCGCACGAGTGGGACAGCTGGACGGATGTCCCGGTCGTGCTGCGGGGCATGTGGCGCGACCAGGCGGCCTACACGCCGCACGACGGCGATGCCAGCTCGTGGGACCTGTACGATGACGCCGGCGACGGCAGCGGCTACGGCACCCACGACCTGACGATGGATGGCACCTACAACGTGGAGTGGCCGGCCGCCGATTCTTTCTACGACCTGGGGGCGCAGGCCGTCAGCGACCTCAACGCCTCGTGGACCGCGGGGCGGTTCGGGATCGGCCTGGCGCTGCCGGACGAGTCGGCCGACCGCGGCATCAACCTGTGGGGGGCGGGAGCGTACCTGCACGTGACCTACAAGCATGCGCGCAGCCACCCGCGGTTGTCCAGCCCGTCCGTCGCGCCGGCCGCGGGCGAGGCCGGGATCACCATGTTCAGCTATACGGTCGACTATGCCGACAGCTTCGGCTACCCGGCGGACAGCGCCTGGGTGACCATCGACGGCGCGCGGACGCTGGCGCTGTCGCCCACCGGCGATCCCACCGACTGCCGGTTCATCGGCAAGACCGTCCTGGCGGCGCCCGGCGCCCACACGTACGCATTCCGTTTCCACAACACCTTCGGGCGGACCGCCGAGCTGCCGGCCAGCGGCAGCTTCGGCGGCCCCACCGTCTCGCTCCATCCGGGCCCGTATGTGCAGTATGTCCGCTCGGCCGTGATCGACACCGGCAGCATGGGCAACGGCGACGGCGTGCTCAACTCGGGCGAGACCGCCCGGCTGCGGGTGTGGGTCAGGAACATGGGGTCGGATTCGGCCGGCGCGGTGACCGGCACCCTCAGCACCGGCGACCCCAACATCGGCGTGATCGTCGCGGCCGACACCTTCGGCACAGTCCCGTCGCTCGATTCGGCCGGCCGGATGGGGTTCACGGTCGCCGCGGCCGCGGCGACGCCGTTCAACTACACCGCCAGCCTGGTGCTGCGCTGCCGAGACCGCAACGGCGACCAATGGGCATCGAACGTGCTGCTCCCGGTCAACGCGCTGTTCTTCGAGGACGCCGAGGACAGCAGCGGCCGGAACGTCGCGCGGCAGGACTCGCCGTGGCACCGCACGCAGCGCCGCAGCTACAGCCCGGACCATGCCTGGTGGTGCGGCGAAGAGGGCACGGGGGCTTACGCCGCCAACAGCAACGCCGCGTTGGTCACCACGGAGTTCGTGTGCGGCCACGATCAAGAACTGTCCTTCTGGCATTGGTACGAGACGGAACCCGACTACGACTCCTGCTTCGTCGAGTCGACCGTCGACGGGGGCGCGCATTGGAGCACCATCGCCGCCTACAACGGGACGAGCGCGGGCTGGGCCAAGCAGGCCTGCGACCTGTCGGCGATCGCGGCCGGGACACCGCTCCAGGTGCGGTTCCGCTTCAAGTCCGACAACTCGGTCAACCGGCACGGCTGGTTCATCGACGACATCAGGGTCGGCCCGGCAGCGGCCGCGCTGGGTAACGGCCTGCTGACGCCCAGCATCGGCGACACGGCCCAGCAGTTCGCGTACTCGGTCACGTACACGTCGGCCGCCAACGCGCCGCCCACGGACTCGACCGTGGTGATCGACGGCGTGGCGCACGCGATGAGCAGGAACGGCGGGACGTATGCCGCCGGGGCGCGGTATTCCTACGCGACGCGACTGCCGCTGGGCGACCGGCACACCTACCTGTTCTATTTTTCATCGGACGGCCAGCCGCTGCAGAGCCCGTCCAGCGGCTACGGCGACGGGCCGTGGGTGGGGGCGGCAGCGTTGAGGGACGATCTCGAGTCCGGCCTGGCCAAATGGACGGTCGGGCACAGCGGCAATTCGCTCGACTGGTCGCTGACCGCGGCCTGTTCCCACTCGCCGTCGCACTGCCTCACCGACAGTCGGGACACCACCTACCGCGACTCCACCGACAGCTGGGCCGGCCTGGTGAACAGCGTCGATCTTTCATCGTACACCTGGGCAAAGATCGGCTGGTTCGAGCGGTACTGGACCGAGGCGGGCTATGATTCCTGTTCCCCCGAGATCAGCGCCGACAACGGCGCCACCTGGACGGCCCTGTGCCCGAAGTATTCCGGGCTGGACACGGCGTGGCACGAGCGGGTGGCCGACCTGGGCGCGTACTGCGGCAAGGCCGCTCCCGTCAAGGTCCGCTACCATTTGACCAGCGACCACAGCATCCACTACGACGGCTGGTACGTGGACGACGTGCAGATCATCGGAGGGTGGCCCACGGGAGTCAATGATCCTCCTCCCGATGAATCCAGAAGTCAGGAGGCCGAATTCAGAATGGGGCAGAACTATCCGAATCCGTTCGCGGCGTCCACGACCGTCCGTTACCAGCTGCCTGCGGCCGGACGGGTCATGCTGACGATATACAACGTCGCCGGGCAAGTTGTGAAACCGCTCACAAACGAGGTACAATCAGCGGGACCGCACCTGATCCGGTGGGACGGCAGGGATGTGGCGGGCCGGCGGGCCGCGGCCGGGATCTATTTCTATCGGTTGACGACGGGCGAGAGGACGATAACCAAAAAAATGATCGTAGTGAAATGAAGAAAGCGCCAGTATTGTTCCTGTTCCCGATGGTCCTGATGGCCATCGCCGCGCAGGCCCAGCAGCACCAGGGCATCCACCAGGTCCAGTCCGAACAGTACCGGGGCGTCAAGGGCGACAAGGGCGCGGAGCAGCCCATCATCCCCTTGTCCAAGGCCAAATCACCGAAGGTGTCCAAGGTGGTCTACGGCTACGACCCGTCCTGGACGGCCGACACCTACCTGCACTACGACCTGTTGACGCACCTCGCCTGCTTCTCGGGCGACATGCACTGGAACGGCTCGGTCAGCACGGGGGGGTTCCCGGGCAGCTGGAGCGCCACCATCAACCTGGCCCACAAGAACGGCGTCAAGGTCACGTTCTGCACCACCTGCTTCAACTCGGACACCATCGCCTCGGTGCTGTCCAGCGCCGCCTACCGCACCAACGCCGCGCGTAACCTGGTAAGCATGGTGCGCAACGCCAATTGCGACGGCGTCAACCTGGATTTCGAGGGCCTGCCGGTGGCGCAGAAGCAGAACCTGGTGAAATTCGTCCACGAGCTGGCCGACAGCTTCCACAGCTGGAACCCGCAGTCGCACGTCTCGCTGGCCACGCCGGCCGTCGACTGGAGCGGCGCCTGGGACTACGACTCGCTGGCCATCTACAGCGACGGGCTCTTCATCATGGCCTACGACTATTTCTACGGCGGCTCCGGCACCACCGGCCCGGTCTCGCCGCTGGACGGCTACGCCCATGACGTGCTGTGGACCATCCACGATTACGTCACCTACTCCGGCAACCGCCGCAGCAAGATCCTGACGGGCTTCCCGTATTACGGCTACGACTGGCCCTGCGGCAGCGCCTCACCGGGCGCATCCACCACGGGCAGCGGCACGGCCGTGCTGTTCGACAGCGCGGAGGTCCGGTCCTACCGCTACGGCCGGCAGTGGTCCAGCGCGTCATCCACGCCGTGGTACTGGTACGGCAGCTACCGCCAGTGCTGGTTCGACGACGAGGTCAGCCTGGGCGACAAGTACGGCGCGGTGTGGGACAGCTCGCTGGCCGGGACCGGGATGTGGGCGCTGGCCTACGACGGCGACCGCCACGAGCTGTGGGACGCACTTCGTGCATCGTTCAATATCCCGAATGATACGACCGTCAACAGCGGGATGGAGACCGTGTTCCTGGACACGGCCGCCGTGCCTACGGCCGACAGCGTCCGGCCCGCGGGATGGCTGGAGGGCGCCAACTGCATCGCGGTCACCGCCACCGACTACGTCCACGCGGGATCGCGCGCGCTCAAGCACTGCGTCAC
>DATJQG010000215.1:0-2455 GCA_035506015.1 Candidatus Edwardsiibacteriota bacterium | reverse complement strand
GCGCCGCCTTCAGGCACTCCTCCTCGTTGGCGATCTTGTCCAGGCTGTGGCCGGCGGCGATCTTGCGCAGCACGCGGGACAGCCGCACCGATGCCGGTTGCTTCTCCTTGTCCGTGGTCATGGGCGCCTCCTTGGCTGGTTGGTCGTCCGCCGGCATCCTACGGCGCAGCGGTGACAGGTTCGTTGATGCTATCAGGGATCCAGGAAAGACAGCAATGGCCCTGGTCGGTGTTTGCCGCGGGATGGGCGATGCCCACGATCCCCATGCCAGAAAATTCGCATGGGCTCATGGATTCCTCGTCGATCCCGGTGCCACGAGCGCTAGGCGCTGTTCCCGGTTTGTTCCTGGTTCCAGATCAGGATCCGGCCGCAGGTCTCGCAGGTGATCAGCTCGTCCATCTTGCGGACCTCGTTGACCAGCTGCGGCGGCAGCGGCCCGCCGCAGCCGCCGCAGGCCTGGTGCTCCACCGCCACGATGGCCTGTCCGCCGCGGCCCTGGAAGATGCGCTGGTAGGCGGCCAGCACGTCGCGGGGCAGGGCCGCGATCGCGGCCTCGCGCTCGGCCGACAGCCCGTCGCACTGGGCCTGGAGCTCCCGCTGCCGCTGCTCCAGCGCGCTCCGCTGCCGGCCGATGCGGTCGCCCTGGGACGCGAACTCCCGCTGGGCGGCCTGCTCGGCGGCGGCCAGGGCGTCGGCCTGCTCCATCGCCAGCAGGATCCGCTCCTCCAGCTGCGAGACCGTCGCCTTGGCCGACTCGATCTCGTGCAGCATGGCGGTGTATTCCTTGTTGGTCTTGACCTGCACCAGCTGGCCCTGGTGCCGCTTGATGCCGGCGCCGTGCTGCTCGGCCTCGAGCTCCAGCTCGCGGCGGGCCTTGTGGTTGGCCTCGCGCCGCGCCGTGACGTCGGCCAGGGCGCCCCGGTGGCGCTGCAGCTCGGCCTCCAGCCCCGCCAGGTCCAGCGGGATCTGGCGCAGCTGGGCCCGCAGCGCCAGGATCCGGGCGTCCAGCCGCTCGAGCTGGGCCAGCAATTTGAGCCCGTCGGTCACGCCCGCCCCCAAATGAAAAGTGCGTCCCCCGGCCTGCGGGGAACGCACCGCGACGCCCTGCCGTCGGGAGACGGCCGGCCGAGGCCTGCGGGAACGGTCCGCGGATGGTTGCGGGATGAGGGTTTCATCATGGCGACGGAAAGATATTAGCATTCGGGCGCGATTTTGTCAACAGCAAATATGGAGCGGTGCCGCCGCGTAACCATATCCGGTTAAACTATTTCACCGCCAGCAGCGTCAAAAAAATGTTGCCCGGTGCTGTAAAACGCCCGCGCGATGTGCTACAATACCGATTCACCCCGGCGCGGCCCGTGGCCGGCCGCCGGCACCAATCCCACGGAGAAAGACACATCAATATGCAATGGCTGAGTGACCTGCTGAGCAACAAACGGAAGATGGCCGTGGCCGGCGCGGCGGCCTTCGCGCTGCTGGTCGTGGCCATCATCGTCGTGCGGGTGGTGGCGGGCGCCTCCGCGGCCGGCCGGCGCCAGAACGCGCCGGTGGTGCAGGCGCAGCCGCCCCGCTCGCGGACCATCGCGGCGACGCTGCGGTACACCGGCGACGTGGTGGCGATCCAGCAGGCCACCATCGTGGCCCGGATCAGCGGGGTGCTGCAGCAGGTCGACGTCAACCTGGGGTCGTCCGTCGAGCAGGGGCAGCTGCTGGCCGTGATCGACTCCAGCGAGGTGTTCCAGCAGGCCCAGCAGGCCACGGCGTCGTACGTCACCGCGCGCGCCGATTTCGACCGGATGCAGCAGCTGTTCGACCAGAAGCTGGCGTCGCAGCAGCAGTACGACAATTCCCAGGCCCAGATGAAGGTGGCCCAGGCCACCTACGAGCTGGCCAAGATGAAGCTTGGCTACGCCCGGGTCACCGCGCCGTTCGCCGGCTACGTCACCAAGCGCTTCCTGGACCCCGGCGCGCAGCTGGCCGCCAACGCCTCGAACCTGTTCACGCTGATGGACCTCAACCGGGTCAAGGTCTCGGTCGACATCATGGAGAAGGACGTGCCGCTGGTGGCCGCCGGCAAGAAGGCGGTGATCGAGGCCGACGCCCTGCCGGGCCAGCAGCTGACGGGCACGGTGGCGCGGCTGGCCCAGGCCGTCGACCCGGCCACCCGCACCATGGAGATCGAGATCGTCGTCCCCAATCCCGACCGCCTGCTCAAGCCCGGGATGTACGCCACGGTCACCATCGTGCTGGGCGAGCACGCCAACGCCCTGGCCGTGCCCTCGCAGGCGGTGCTGACCGACGACAAGGGGGACTACGTTTACGTGCTGGCCGACAAGACGGCCCGGCGCGTCCCCGTGACCACCGGCCAGGACCAGGATTCGCTGACCGAGATCGTCTCCGGCCTGACCGGCGCCGAGCAGGTGATCACCACCGGCCAGCAGTTCGTCAAGGACGG
>DATJQG010000214.1:0-5602 GCA_035506015.1 Candidatus Edwardsiibacteriota bacterium | reverse complement strand
GCGGCCAGCACCGCATGCCAGTCTTTGATGTCGCCGCGGGTCAGCAGCGGCGAGGTCAGCACCAGGGTCAGCAGCTCGCCCGGATCGCGCAGGTCGGCGCCTGACAACAGATACGTGCTGTCCGATTCCCGGAAGCTGTTGAGGAACCTGGGCCAGTTCTTGACATCATCGGCCGACAGGGCGGCGCTCCCCACCTTGAGGTAGGCCAGCCCGGCCGGGTTGAAATAGGTCGCCGAGGCGTCATCGGCCACGGCGGCGAAGGCCGAGCCCATGCCGCAGGCCCGGGCGCCGGGGCGGATCAGCAGGAAGATGGCGCCGCCCTCGGAAATGGCCAGCGCCCGGCCCTGCCAGACGCTGCTGCTGGCCGCCGCGATCAGCAGCAGCGCGATCAGTTTTCTCATGGTAGTGGCTCCTTGTAAGGGATGCAGGGGAAAGGACATGGTCGATCCTTTCATTGTACAATAAAACGCCCCGGAAATCAACCGCGGATTATCCTTCAGCGCATGATCACCAGTTTGCTGTAGACGCTGTTCTCGCCGTTGCCGTTCTTCATCGTCACCTTGTAGAGGTAGACGCCGTTGGCCGGGATGTCGCCGTCGTCGTCCCTCCCGTCCCACGGCACCTGGTTGTAACCGGCGGGCAATGACGGCGCGCTGACGGTCCTGATCCTGCGGCCGGCGACGGTGTAGATGCCGATGGTGACATCGGCCGGCTGGCGGATCTGGAAAGTGAACGTGGTGGCCCCGGCCGTGGGATTGGGGTAGTTGTACGCCTGCTCGACCTTGAGCTGCAGCGACGCCACGGTCACGTTGCGCTCCCACAGCGTCTTGTTGCGCATGCAGTCGTAGGCCTCCACCCTGATCCGGTGCGCGCCCTCGGTCAGCTTGGCCGTGACCGTCGCCTGGCCGCTGGTGTCGCTGTTGAGGTCGTAGAGGAAGCCCTGGCTGTAGTCGGTGGCGCTGCCGTTGTCGAACTTGACCCTGACCTCGCCCTCGGGCACGCCCGGCGCGATGTTGATCCCCGAGCGGTCGGCGATCTTGAGGGTCAGGTCGGCCTGGGCGTCGACCGTGTCGCCCTCGGCCAGCGCCAAGCCGCTGGCGAAGACGGCGATGCTGGGGCCGCGGCGGTCGGTGGTGTCGCCCATCACTCGCGCGGTGTCGGTGCCGATCCAGATGGTGCCGCTGGTGGCCCCGGCGGCGTCGCCCGAGCCGTCCCAAGCGTAGGCGCTGATCCGGGCGCCGGCCAGCGGCGCGCTGTGGAGCAGGTCGGGGACCGTGAACCAGGCCCGGAAGCTGTCGCCGGCGACCGTGGCCAGGCCGCGGAACAGCTGCTTGCCCGGCCGGATGAATTTCAGGCTGTGGTAGGTATCGGCGCTGTCCGTTGTGGTGATATCGAACAGGGTGACCTGGACCTGGCCGCCGCTGGGGGCGCCCGTACCCGCCACCGTCCCGCGTACCAGGTAGCGGCCGCGGCTGCGCAGCGTGTCGCTGTCCAGCGCCAGCGAGATCCGGCCCTTGGCGTTGCCCAGCGCGATGCCGGGGTCGCCCAGCAGCGCGAAGGAAACGTTATTGCCCAGGCCCGCGTTCTGCTTGGCCAGCCAGAACGACCGGCCGATGTCCAGCCCCGAATCGTAGGCGGCGCGGTAGAATTTCTTGGCGACCACGGTATTATCGCCGCTGTAGGTTTCCCGCATCGCGCCGATGGTGGCGATGGCCCCGCCGCCCGACCGGGTGACCAGCGCCGAGCCGATGGCCTCGTTGTGGGGGTTGTCGAACCGGGACGTGCCGCAGGAGCACATCACCACCAGCGGCAGCCGGTCGCCGTTGCTGAGGTTGGGCACGTCGGTGTCGCGGAAATACGACTCGTGCCCCCAGATCCACCAGGCCCCGTGGCCGATGAAATTGACCACGCCCACGCCGTCGTCCCAGTAGCGCACCAGGTCGTCGTGGGCGCCCTGCTTGATGTTTTGCGATGACAGCGGATATTCCCGCATCACACCGTACACTTTGATCTGGTCGCAGGCCTGGGGGATGAACGATCGAGAAAGGTCCTCGGAATCGGTCGTGTGCTCCGTCTCGGTCGAGCTCGTTGGTGTGACGAGATCATCTGCCATCAGCAGGAAACGGTTGCGCCACGGCCCCAGCGTCTGCCCGGCATCATAGCTGATCGCCTTGGCGACTGCGGCGGCGGCCTCGGCCGCGGTGCGGGCCGGGATCCGTGCCAGGGCGAATTGCGGGGAACTGAAGGTGTCGCAGTTGGCGAACCAGTCCTCATTGGAGCTGTAGAGGTATTCCTTCAACACGTAGTTCAGCTGGTCCTCCTGGTGGCACGGTATCAGATTATGGCCGAGCGCGCTGCGGTCGATGCCGCGGTAGTCGTAGCTGCCGTCCCCCAGCAGGCAGCACCAGACGGGATAGGTGCGGGCCGGGCTGGAGTTGAGGAACACGTACTTCAGGAAGTTGCGCAGCGCGGAGGGGTCCCGCAGGCCGAAGCCGAACTCGTTGTAGATCGCCGACAGCCTGACCGCCCGGGCCGGCTGCTGGGACGGCTTGGTGCCGTGGTATCGCAGCAGTTCCTGGGCCTGCGGCCAGAGCTCGTCGGCGGCGACCAGCAGGAACGCGGTGTTGAGCATCGACTGCCGCAGGTGCTGCGGGACGTAGCCGCTGACGGCCAGCGGCGTGCGCCAGACTTCGGCCGCTGCCGCATAGTAGGTGCGCCGCCCGGCGCCGTCGAACTCGCAATAGGCCGGATAGAGCCGGCTGGTGGTGATCCGCACCGGCCGGTCGGGGTCGGTGATGTCCAGGATTTCCGCCTGCGGCGAGGCCAGGCCGGTGAGATGGAACCGCACCGTCCCGCCATAGCTGGTGTCGGCCCGGAACTTCAACTGGCGGTTGCAGGCCTGGTAGGGACGACGGTAGGCGATCTCGAACCAGTCGAGCAGGGCCTCGTCGGCGCTGTCGGCCCCGGCCTTGACCAGGGTGCAGCGCATGACGTTGGTCCCCGCCTGCAGGGTGCCGAACGATGCCGAGTCGGTGAATGTGCCCTTGACGTCGCCGTCCGGGTTATACCACGAATCGCTCCAGCTGAAGTCCTTGATGCCGCCGTTGAGCCCCCACTGCAGGTGGTGCAGCGTCGACAGCGTCCCCGACCGCAGGCTGACCTTCGCCGTGGCGGTGGGCGAACCGACGGCCGGCACCACATAGCTGAACTCTGCCGTCTTGGTCGTCTCGTTGGTGAAGCGGCTGATGGTCTGCCAGTACCACTGTTCGCCGGAGTTGAACGGATTGACCGCGTCCTGCTCGAAATGCAGCGTGTCCGGGAAATCGGCCGGGACCGGGGCCGGCGCCGCGCCGGGTTCGCCGCTGCGCACCGCCATCCGCAGGCCGTCTCCGCCGCCCCAGCACAGCCAGTAGCAGTTGACGCTGTCGTAGGGGTTGTTGTACTGGTGCTTGGGGAGCGCCTGGTTCTGCTCCCAGCCGTTCATGCCCCGGCCGTAGAACAGGACGTAATCGCCGGGATCGAATGCGCCGTCACTCTCGCCCTGCACCGTCAGGGCGATCTGGTACATGCTGTCGGGATACTGGCCGCTGTAGCGCTTGGGGAACGCCCGCGAGCCGCCCGTGAAGACCTTGATGGTGCGCGGGTCGATGATGGCCGGGTCGATGCCGTTGAGCTTGAGGTCGTTGTAGGACAGCTTGTAGATGCCGTCCTGCGCCACCGCCAGCTTGTACCACACCGGCGCGGCGGCGAAGGGGTCGGTGCCTTTGGCCGGCGGCGGCTGGGGCCGGGCCCACGACCGGGCGTCGTCGAAGTTGAGCACCAATTGGCGCAGCAGCGGCTCGAACCCGGGGTCGTTGACGGTCCCGTCGGCCTTGGTGCCGCCGCTCCACGCGACCCTGACCCGCAGCTCGGTGCACACCCGCAGCAGGCCCTTGGCCGGCGCGTACTGCGCGGGCTGCAGCGCCACCACGGCCGCCATCAGCTGGCGAAGCGGCTCAACCGCGGCCACCCTTGCCTGCGATTGCGGGACCAGCGCGGCGCCGGCATAGGCCGCGGCGTCGGCCCGGTAGACCTGCTGGTCGATGCCGTCGCGGTCCAGCGCCAGCGTCGGCACCGGCGCCAGCTTGACGTCGGAATAGTCGCGGGTCACGGCGCCGAGCACCTCGACGCTGACCTGCGCGCCCTCGGGCACCGCCAGGCGGACCAGGCACCGCGGCAGGCCCGGCTGGCCGGGCGCGCCGTCGATCTGGCAATCCTCCAGTTGCAGCGTCCGGTAATCGGGTGCGGCCGTGCCGAACGCCGGCCCGGCGCAGCGGTACTCGACCACCGCCGAATTGGCGTCGGAGGACAACAGCATGACGCCCGCCGCGGCCGGCCGCGCCAGGAACGCCAGCGACAGGGCCAGGATCAAATAATATGTGGGCCGTCTGATCATATTCTTTTAATGGATGGAAATGCAAAAGCCGGTATCGACAACGGACACCGGCTCCCTGTTCGGGGTAAGAACAAAGCCAGTATCAGCGGTATGGACTAATACCTAACACGACGGGACGGATTGTAGGTAGCCGGAGATACTGACTTTGTTGATTTCGATACGCGGATAACTCAGAACTCGATTACGTCTTTTATTGATGGATAACTATAAACCAAAAAGCGCGGTTTGTCAAGGGGTATTTGCCGTGATCAAAAAAAAGCCGTTCCGGCATCGCGCGCTCGATGGCCGCGGGAACGACAAATGACTTGCCAATCCGCTGCGCTTGTAGTATAGTAGTGGCCACGAGATCGACCCCGGCGTACACCTTCACCGGTCCGTGACCGCAGACTACGCCGCCACCCCGCCGCGAAAGCACCCCGACGATGAAGAACGACGCAAGCCCCATGATCGCCGACCTGCATTGCGACACCGCGATGAAACTGCTCAAGGGCAAGGGCCTGGACAATGCCGCCAACCACGTGTCGCTGGCCAAGCTCAGGACCGGCCGGGTCGGCCTGCAGGTGTTCGCCTGCTGGATCTCGCCGAAATTCCGGCGCCAGGCCGCGCGCCAGCAGGCGCTGCAGATGATCGCCGCGGTGCGGGACGAAGTGGAAAAACACCCCGATGACCTGATGCTGGTCTCCGACCGTGCCTCGTGGCGGCAGTGCCGGGAACAAGGCAAGATCGGCGCGCTGCTGGCGATCGAGGGCGGCCACGCCTGCGTCGATGATCCCGCCTATCTCGACGAGTATGACGACCTGGGCGTCCGCATCCTGACCCTGACCTGGAACAACCACAACAAGTTCGCCGATTCCTCGGCCCATGCGCTGAAGCGCGGCAGCGACGGCGGCCTCACCGATCTGGGGCGCGAGCTGGTGCGCCGAGCCGCCACGCTGGGCATGGTGATCGACCTCTCGCACTCGTCGCAAAGGACCTTCTGGGACGTGCTGGAGCTGGCGCAGGGGCATGCGATGGTCTCGCACTCCTGCGCCATGGGCCTGCGCCGCCATCACCGCAATTTGACCGACGAGCAGATCAAGGCCCTCGCCAAACAGGGCGGCCTGCTGGGGATCAATTTCTATCCCGGTTTCCTGGGCGATCAGCGCGATCCCGCGGACATCCAAAGCG
>DATJQG010000213.1:0-3338 GCA_035506015.1 Candidatus Edwardsiibacteriota bacterium | reverse complement strand
GCGGCAGGAAGATCACGGTCGGCGTGCTGCACCGCGTGGACGACCTGGCCGACCGGCCGGCAGGGACCGAGCCCGCCGATGCCATCCCCTGCAAGCACCTGATCCCGCTGGAGGAGGTCATCGCCGCGGCGATGGATCGCGGCACCGGCACCCAGGCCGTGCTCAAGGAATATCACAAGCTGATCGGCGAATTCGGCAATGAGTTCGCAATCCTGCTGGAGACGCCCGAGCTGGAGCTGCTGCGGGTCACCGACGAGCACGTGACGCGGGGCATCACGCGGGTGCGTCAGGAACGGGTGAAGGTGCTGCCCGGCTACGACGGCGAGTACGGCGAGATACGGATCTTCGAGGAGCCCGACGATAAAAACAAAAACGAACCGAAGAAAACGAAAACAGAGAGAACAAAATCCCAGGGCAAGAATAAACGGCAGATGGAGCTCTTCTAAAAGGGCAAAAGGGCAAACGGGGACACGGGCGAACGGTCAACAGCGAATGGGAAACGCAGCACATACTGAATAGGGACTACTGGATAGTGAATCGGATAGATTGGGTCTTCTTCGACATCGGCAATGTCGTCTTCTATGACCTGCCGCTGCTGGCCCGTATCTGGAAGCATTTCTACCTGACGATGCGGGAAGCGGGGCTGAGTCTGTCGTATGCGCAGCTGCTGGATGAGCGCGAGGCGATCCTGCATGCCAACCCGCCCGAGGTCAACCCGCGCAAGCTGATCGCCGAGCAGAACGCGGCGCACGTCCCCGACGAGGTCAAACAGCGGGCCTACAAATACTACCACCTGTATCCCGGCGCCAACGTGCCGCTGCCCGGCGTGCACGAGATGTTGTCAGAGCTTGCCAGGGATCACAAGCTGGGCGTGATCGCCAACCAGCCGGGTCTGGTGCGGGCCGAGCTGGACCAGTTCGGCCTGACGAAATACTTCAGCGAGCTGGTGATCAGCGACGAGGTGGGCCTGCACAAGCCCGACGAGCGGATCTTCAAGTACGCGCTGGACAAAACAGGGGCGAAGCCTTGGCGCTGCGTGATGGTGGGCGACCGCGTCGACAACGACGTGCGGCCTGCGAAACTGCTGGGGATGCGCACCGTCTGGCTGGACAACGACTACACGAAGATGCCCTACGTCCCGCTGGACGAGTACGAGCGGCAATACATCGCCAGCTATCTGCGGATCAGCGGGGTGGACCAGGCCTACGGTGACCAGGACGCGCCGGACGCGCGGATCGCAACATTGAGCGAGCTGCCCGCGGCGGTGGCCGGGATCGCGTCATCGCCGGTCGGCAACGAATGCATGGAGTGCGTATCATGAAACGACTGTGGGCGCCCTGGCGGATGGCCTACATCACGGGCATCGACGGGCCGAAGGACACGGGCTGCATCTTCTGCGTCAAGCCCAAACAGCGGCGGGACGAGGCCAACCGCATCCTGCTGCGGGGCAAGAAAGCGTTCGTGATGATGAACATCTTCCCCTACAACAACGGCCACCTGATGATCGCGCCCTACCGCCACGTGGGCGACCTCGGCAAGCTGCGGGACGCCGAGCTGCTGGAGATGATGACGCTGGCGCAGGCCTGCGTCAAGGCGATGGCGGCCAGCATGCGGCCGGACGGCTACAACCTGGGGTTCAACCTGGGGCGCACGGCCGGGGCCGGGATCGCCGACCACCTGCACCTCCACCTGGTGCCGCGCTGGAACGGCGACACCAACTTCATGCCGGTGCTGGGCGGGACCAAGGTGATCTCCGAGGCGCTGGAGGACACCGCCGCCAAGCTGCGCAAACACCTGACCAAGGAACGGAGATAGGATGGCGACGACGAGATCGCGGGCCTGCGGCCTGCTGGCCATGCTGGTCCTGGCGCTGCTGGGCGGGTGCCAGCCGACCATCGACTGGGTGCACGACCTGGAGAACGGCGACTACTCCAAGGTGCGGTTCCAGAAAGCGCCGGCCAGCCTGCAGCCGTTCACGCCCACCGGGGACGACGAGACCTACGTGGCGATCGTCCAGAACTACTTCGCCGAGCACCAGCCGCTGCTCAACACCCTGGCCGCGCAGTGCCCCAGCGTCGAGGAATCGTCGCTGGAGGACTTCAAACTGCAGAGCATCTGCACCGAGCCGAACAGCGGGTGCATGATGGTGCAGTTCTTCGCCCGCTACGAGCACCCCAGGATCTTCGCCGGGCGCCGGGTGCAGTTCGTGCTGACCAGCGACCGCCAGCTGGACGCGATCTACGTCCACGACACGCCGCTGGAGCAATGACCCCTCCCTTGATCCCTCCCCGATGCGGAGCGGGACGATAGCAGGATGAAGGAATCGGCAGTCAAAGTCGCCGCGGCGATGTCGGGCGGCGTGGACAGCAGCGTGGCCGCGGCGCTGCTGGCCGCGCGGGGCTTCACGGTCACGGGCTTGACCATGAAGCTCTTCTGCTATTCCGGCGCCGACCGAGCCACGAGCTGCTGCTCGCTGGACTCGATCGACGCGGCGCGCCAGGCGGCCGGCAAGCTGGGCATCCCGCACTACGTGGTCGACTGCGAACGGGAATTCGAGCGGGACGTGGTCGACCGCTTTGTCGACGAGTATCAGTGCGGCCGCACGCCCAACCCCTGCGTGGCCTGCAATCAAACGATCAAGTTCGGCCTGCTGTTAGACAAGGCGCGGGCCCTGGGCTGCGACTACCTGGCGACCGGCCACTACGCGCGGATCAAACAGCATCAGGGCCGACCGGCCCTGGCCCGCGGCAGCGACGAAAAGAAGGACCAATCCTATTTTCTGTGGCCGTTGACGCGGGAAACGCTGTCGCACGTGATGTTCCCGCTGGGCGGACTGACCAAACAACAGGTGCGCGCCAAGGCCCGCCAGCTGGACTTCAGCTCGGCGGACCGGCCCGAGAGCCAGGAGATCTGCTTCGTCCAGGACGGCACGTACGCGGACTTCCTGAAGCAGCGGATCACTGCCGTCCCTGGCGAGATCGTGGATGTCAAGGGCACGTTATTGGGACGGCACAACGGCATCATCAACTATACCATCGGGCAGCGCGAGGGGCTGGGCATCGCGCTGGGCAGGCCGCAGTACGTGCTGAGGATCGACGCGGCGCGCAATCAAATAATAGTCGGCGACGACCATCTGCTGTGGGCCCGGGAATGCGCGGTCTCGCAGGTGAACTGGATGCTGCCAATGCCGCAGCGAGCGGTCAGGGCATTGGTCAAGATCCGCCACCAGCACAAGGGCGCGCAAGCATTGGTCAAACCGTTGTCCCAAAACACGGCGAGCATCACGTTCGGCGAGCCGCAGCGTGCGGTGACGCCGGGCCAGTCGGCGGTGTTCTACA
>DATJQG010000212.1:0-2261 GCA_035506015.1 Candidatus Edwardsiibacteriota bacterium | reverse complement strand
TGCAACATCCAGTACGCGCTGGACCCGGCGTCCGACCGCTACCGGGTGATCGAGGTCAACGCCCGGCTGTCGCGCTCCAGCGCCCTGGCCTCCAAGGCCACCGGCTACCCGCTGGCCTACGTGGCGACCAAGCTGGCGCTGGGCCACGGGCTGCACCAATTGAGGAACGCGGTGACCGGCACCACCACCGCCTGCTGCGAGCCGGCGCTGGATTACGTGGTCTGCAAGCTGCCGCGCTGGGACATGGACAAGTTCGCCGGCATCTCGCGCGAGATCGGCAGCAGCATGAAGAGCGTGGGCGAGGTGATGGCCATCGGCCGCAGTTTCGAGGAGGCGATCCAGAAGGGGCTGCGGATGATCGGGCAGGGGATGCACGGGTTCGTGGCCAACCGCGGCCTGCGGTTCGACGACCTCGACGCCGCACTGGCGCATCCCACCGACCTGCGGATCTTCGCGGTCAGCGAGGCCCTGGACCGCGGCTATTCCGTGGCGCGGCTGCATCAATTGACCGGCATCGATCCCTGGTTCCTGGCCAAGCTGGCGCGGATCGTGGTCCTCAAGGACCGGATCGCGGCCTGCGACGGCCTCGAGTCGCTGCCGACCGGTCTGCTGCGGACGGCCAAGCAGGCCGGCTTCAGCGATTTCCAGCTGGCGCGCCTGGTGCTGAAGGGCGACCCCGGGCAGATGGAGCAGGACGCCCTCACGGTCCGGGAGCACCGCATCCGGTCGGGCGTGCTGCCGGCGGTCAAGCAGATCGACACCCTGGCAGCGGAGTACCCCGCCCGCACCAACTACCTCTACCTGACCTACGGCGGGACCGAGCACGACGTCGCGTTCGAGGGCGACGGCCGGTCGGTGATCGTGCTGGGGTCGGGCGCTTACCGCATCGGCAGCAGCGTCGAGTTCGACTGGTGCGGCGTCAACGCGGCCGACAGCGTCAAAACCTGCGGTTACCGCAGCGTGATGATCAACTACAACCCGGAGACCGTCAGCACCGACTACGACCGCTGCGACCGGCTGTATTTCGAGGAGCTGAGCCTGGAGCGGGTGCTGGACATCGCCGACCTGGAGCGGCCGCACGGCGTGATCGTGGCGGTGGGCGGCCAGATCCCCAACAACCTGGCGCTGCGGCTGCACCGGCGCGGCGTCCCCGTCCTGGGCACGTCGCCGCTCGACATCGACCGGGCCGAGGACCGCCATGCCTTCTCGGCGATGCTGGACCGGCTGAGGATCGACCAGCCGCGCTGGCGGGAGCTGGCCGGCCTGGACGAGATCCGCGGGTTCGCCGGCCAGGTCGGTTTCCCGCTGCTGGTGCGGCCCTCCTACGTGCTGTCGGGCGCGGCCATGAACGTGGTGTCCAACGACGGCGAGCTGGAGCGGTTCCTGACCCTGGCCGCCCGGGTCTCGCAGCAGCACCCGGTGGTGGTGTCGGAGTTCATCCAGGGGGCCAAGGAGATCGAGGTCGACGCCGTGGCCCGGGACGGCGAGGTCCTGGCCTACGCCATCTGCGAGCACGTGGAGTTCGCCGGCGTCCACTCCGGCGACGCCACGATGGTGTTCCCGCCCCAGAAGATCTACGTCGAGACCGTGCGCCGCGTCAAGCGGATCGCCCGGGCGGTGGCGCGCGAGCTGCGGATCACCGGGCCGTTCAACATGCAGTTCCTGGCCAAGGACAACGGCATCAGGGTGATCGAGTGCAACCTGCGTTGCTCGCGCAGCTTCCCCTTCGTCTCCAAGGTGCTGCGGGCCAACCTCGTCGACCTGGCCGTCCGGGCGATGCTGGGCCGGGAGGTGCGGCCGGTCGACAAGTCGCTGTTCGAGCTGGACTACATCGGCGTCAAGGCGCCGCAGTTCTCGTTCTCGCGGCTGCACCAGGCCGACCCGGTGCTGGGCGTCGAGATGGCCTCCACCGGCGAGGTGGCGTGCCTGGGGGACACCTTCTACGAGGCCATCCTGACCGCGATGCTGGCGGTGGGCTATGCCATCCCGCGGCGCGCGATCTTGCTCTCCACCGGCCCCACCGAGTCCAAGACCGCCCTGCTGGGCAGCGTCCGGCTGCTGGCGGCCAAGGGGTTCGAGCTGTACGCCACCCGCGGTACCGCGCTGTTCCTGCGCCAGCACGGCATCGCGGCGGAGATCCTGCACTGGCCCGACGAGCCGCTGCAGCCCAACACGCTGGACTACCTGCGCCGGCGCCGGATCGACCTGGTGATCAACATCCCCAAGGACCTCAGCCGGCACGAGCTGGCCAACGACCACCT
>DATJQG010000211.1:0-3790 GCA_035506015.1 Candidatus Edwardsiibacteriota bacterium | reverse complement strand
AGTCCAGCGCCTTTTCCCGCAGTTCGCCCTTGATGTCCATACGGGGCTCCCTCTCCTCTGCTGCCCGGGGTGGAACACCCCGGGGGTCCTGAAGCGATGGGGCAGCGGCGGCCGTTTCCCGGCCAGAGCGACCGCCGCGGCGGCCGAAGATACCCATCGCTATTATTCTACTTGAAAGCGCGGCAAAATGCAACAGCGTTCATGACAGCACCAGGAACCGCACCGGCCGCGAGCGCAGCAGTTTGCCGTTGCGCGACGCGGTGAAATAGACCACGTGGCTGCCCGGCTCCAGCCGCCACAGCGGCGACAGCTGCGTGCTGATGGCCCGGTCGTCCAGCACCCAGCGCATGCCGTCCGCGCCGCCGGGCACCACCGCCTTGAGCCGGATCGACTGCGACTCGCGCCGCAGCCCGGGGTCGATCTTGAAGACGTCGTCCTGGGCCGGGAACGCCACGCTCAGCCCGCCGCCGCCGCCCACGCCGATGCCCGCGCCCTTGCGGGCCGCCCAGTCGCGGTAGAGCGGCGGCACCCGCAGCGCGCCGCCCGGGCCGTGGAACGCGCAGACCGCCTGCGGCTGCCGGCCCGCGAGGAAGAACTCGGTCATCGCGTCCGGGCAGTGCCGGGAGGTCAGGTCGCCCGACAGCGGGCAGACCCGCGCCGTCACCAGCCCCGCGGGCCGCTCGAAGGCCGCCGGCCGGGACTCGCGGTGCAGCGCCAGCATCACGTCGCGGAACAGCGGCCCGGCGCCCGACACGCCCGACACGCCGTGCATCGGCGCCGCGTCGAAGTTGCCCACCCACACGGCCACCGTGTAGTCGACGGTGAAGCCCGCCGTCCAGTTGTCCTTGTAATCCTTGGTGGTGCCCGTCTTGGCCGCGCAGGGGAACGGCAGGTCGATCGGGCTGCACTCGCCGAAGGCCGGCGCCCGCGCCGAGCGGTCCGACATGATCTGCGCCAGGATGTAGGCCACCTGCGGCGTGAACACCCGGGCCGAGTCGGGCGCCGGGCCGTCCGCCAGGCAGCGTTCGCCGCGGAACATGCCGCCGTGGGCCAGCGCGGCGTAGGCCCGGGCCAGCTCCAGCAGGGTGACCTCCCCGTCGCCCAGGGTCAAGCCGCGGCCGTAGTGCTCGGCCGCCAGTTTCAGGCTGGCGAAGCCCGCCGTCCGCAGCCGCTGCAGCAGCGACGGGACGCCGACCTGGTCCAGCACCCGCACCGCGGTGACGTTGTAGGAGCAGCCCAGCGCCGTGCGCAGCCGCACCGGGCCGTGGTAGCGCTCGTCGTAGTTGCGCGGCAGGAAGCGGTCGGCCGCCGCGGCCCCGCCGATGTCGAGGTCGGGCAGCAGGTACGAGGCGGGGAAGCCCCGCTCCAGCGCCAGCCCGTAGGTGAAGGGCTTGAGCGCCGAGCCCGGTTGGCGCAGCGCGGTCGCGCCGTTGCACTGGCCCGAGATGATGGGGTTGAAGTAGTCGGCCGAGCCCACCATCGCCCGCACGTCCATCGTGCGGTTGTCGATCACCACCACTGCGGCGTTGCTGATGCCGTAGTCGTAGAGCTTGCGGATGTAGGCGCGGACGTGCTGCTCCAGCTCGCCGTTGAGCCGCGCGTCGACCGTGGTGGCGACGTCACGGCATTGACCGGCGGGCAGGCGGGTCACCACCCAGTCGCAGAAGTGCGGCGCCAGGTAGGGCCAGGGCGCCTCGGGCAGGACCTGCGGTCGCTCCACTGCCGTTCGGGCTTCCGGATCGGGGACGGCCCTGCCATCCCGCAGCGCGGCCAGCAGCCGACGCCGCGCCGCCTCGATCCTGTCCGGGTGATGCCCGGGATCGTACCACCGCGGGTTGCGCGGGATGATCGCCAGCCAGCTCGCCTCCGCCCACGACAGCGATCCGGCGCCGTGCCCGAAATAGCCCTGGCAGGCGGTTTCGCAGCCCCGGGATTGTCTGCCGTACGGGGCGTTATTGAGGTAGTACTCGAGGATCCTCGTTTTCGGCAGGCGCCATTCGCAATACAGCGCCAGGGCCATCTCCTGGAGCTTGGCGGCGGCGCCGCGCGGCCGCGGCCCCAGTATCAGCCGCGCCAGCTGCATGGTGATGGTCGACCCGCCGCTGACCACGCGCTTCGCCCGAATATTCTGGAGAGCAGCGCGCCCCAATGAAATCGGGTCGATCCCGCAATGCCAATAGAAGCGCCGGTCCTCGGAATACAATGTGGCCGCGACCAGCCGCGGCGAGATCCCCGCCAGCGGCACGTACAGCCCGCGCTCGCGGTCGGCCACCCGCAGCAGCGCGCCGTTGCGGTCCAGGATGCGGAATGCCCGGCGCGCGGAGAGCTGGCGGAACTCGACCGGCGGGATGATCTTCCCGATCGCCAGGATCGCGGCGAATCCAGCGCCGATGCATACCCAGATCGGGAGATGTCGGATGCGCTTTCTGATCACAAATGCACCTGGGGATTCATGTCATTCCCGTGAAAGCGGGAATCTACATCTGGATGCCCGTTTTCACGGGCATGACACATTATATAGTACCAATGATTAAAAATTATCGATCACTTCATCTTCCGGATCCGCAGCTCCGTGCCCTTGACGTCCCTCATCAATTTAACCAGCTCATTGGTATCGGTATCGCCGTAATGGTAGGGATAGAGCACCTTGGGCTTGATCATCTCGACGCAATGAACGATCTGCGCCGGGGTCATGGTGTAGGGCTGGTTCATCGGCAGGAAAGCGATGTCGACGTTCTTCAATTCCGCCATCTCCGGGATGTCCTCGGTGTCGCCCGCGATGTAGACCTTCTGGCTGCCGATGGTCAGCACGTAGCCGTTGTCGCGCCCGGTGTGGGGATGGAACTTGTCGCGGCCCGGCGTGGTGTTGTACGCCGGCACGGCGCGGATGGCGATGCCGTGGACCTCGGCGCTGTCGCCGTTGGCCAGGGCGTCGCCCTTGCCCAACTGGTCGCGCGAGGACCTGTTGAGCACGATCCTCGTGTCCTTCTTGGAGACCGCCGCGATGGCCTTGGCGTCGAGGTGGTCGAAGTGCTCGTGCGTCACCAGCACCAGGCCGGCCTTGGGCAGCCTGGCGTAGTCGGCGTGCTCCGTCACCGGGTCGACGTAGACCACGATCGTGCCCCAGGTCATCATCAGCGAGGCGTGCCCGAAGAAGTAGATGGCCAGCTTGCCCTTGCCGGTGTCGAAGCTGTCGTGCTCGTACCTGGCCAGCGGGTCGGCCGCCAGCGCGCCGCCCGCGGCCAGCAGCAGCAGGTTGGAGAGGATCACGGTCTTCATACTGGTACTCCTCCATCAATGCCGTTCGCCGTCACACTGAGCCGGTCGAAGTGTGACATGCCTGTTATACTGCCCCGGTCATGTTTCGACACGCTCACCATGACCGGAGCGGAATGCCGGTTACTTGATCTCCACGGTCTTGCTGGCGGTCCAGCCGAACACCTCGGGGCTGTACATCTCCTCGGCCTTGGTCTGCGGCATGCTGAAGCGCCCGCCGCACAGCGCCTTCATCAGGTAGGTATGGGTGTGCGTGCCGTTGCTCAGCAGGTCGGCGAAGGCCAGCACCTTGTCGTCGTAGGTCTCGAAGTGGCAGAACCCGCCCCACCACCAGCTGTAGTCCTCCTCGTCGCCGCTGTCGCCCTCGGAATCATCGGTATCCGCGCTGCGGTGGGCCCGGCGCAGCAGCTCGTTGCTCTCGGTGGCGAAGGACTCGTTGACCGCCTCGCAGCCCGCCGGCAGCGGATCGTCGACCACGACGTAATGCCGGTCCTGCGTGCTGGTCACCGTCAGC
>DATJQG010000210.1:0-4631 GCA_035506015.1 Candidatus Edwardsiibacteriota bacterium | reverse complement strand
ATTTAAACTCTTGGCTCGATAAAAATCACAATCAATAAAAAGGGGTAGAGCAATGAAGGCATTTTCATTGGTGGCTTCGTTACTATTTCTGGCGCTGCTGGCGTCGTGCAACCTGGGGCCGCGCACCGTCAAGGTCGGCGTGGCCGGGCCGATGACCGGGCCCAACGCCAAGCAGGGGACCGATTTCCTCAACGGCGTCAAGCTGGCGGCCGACGAGTGGAACGCCAGGGGCGGCGTGCTGGGCAAGCAGGTCGAGGTGATCGCCGAGGACGACCGCAGCGACCCCAAGGAGGCCGTGATGGTGGCCAACAAGCTGGTCAACCAGAACGTGGTGGGCGTGATCGGCCACTACGAGTCGTCCTGCTCGATCCCGGCCTCGGCCATCTACTACGAGGCCGGCGCGGTGCAGATCACCCCGTCCTCCACCAATCCCGACCTGACCCTCAAGGAAAAGCGCGCCACCATCTTCCGCTCCTGCGGCCGCGACGACCAGCAGGGGGCGATGGCGGCCCAGTTCGTGCGCGACGTGCTGAAGAAGAAGCGGGTGGCGATCATCGACGACAAGACCACCTACGGCCAGGGCCTGGCCCGCGAGTTCCAGAAGAACCTCGGCCCCGGCGTGACGGTGACGGCCTACGAGAACCTGCAGCGCGGCGACAAGGACTTCGCCTCGATCCTGACCAAGATCAAGCCCGGCAGCCCCGAGGTGGTCTATTTCGGCGGCTACTACACCGAGGCCGGCCTGCTGGTGACGCAGATGCGGCGGCTGGGGATGACGGCGGCCTTCATCTCGGGCGACGCCACCATCGACCAGGAGTTCCTCAACCTGGCCGGCAAGGACGCCGAGGGCACCTACCTGTCCTACGGCCCCGAGGTCGAGAGGCTGGAGAGCGCCCGCAACTTCGTCAAGGCCTACACCGAGAAGTACGGGCCGCTGGGCCCCTACTCGCTCTATGCCTACGACGCGGCCAACGTGCTGCTGCAGGGCATCGCCACGGCCAAAAGCACCGAGGGCGCCAAGGTGGCGCAGGCCATCCACGGCATGGCGTTCAACGGCGCGCGCGGCGAGCTGTCGTTCGACGAGAACGGCGACCTCAGGAACATCCCCTATGTGATGTGGGTGGTCAAGAACGGCAAGTTCGAAACGGTCAAGTAGCATCGGACGAGAGCCGGGCCGACGCCCGGCTCTCGCCATCTTGAGGGACATGATGGATAACGTACGGTCGAATCCCGCCATCCGCCTGTTGCTGGAGCGCGGCTCGTGGCGCGCCTTCGCCGCCCGGCGGATCCCGGCCCGCGTGATGGGCGCGGTCCTGGACTGCGGGGCGCACGCGGCCAGCGGCGGCAACCTGCAGCCCTACTCGGTGGTCGTGGTCCAGGACCGGGCGGTCAACCGCCGGCTGGCGACGCTGTGCCGCCAGCCGTTCGTCGGCCAGGCGCCGGCCAACCTGCTGTTCTGCATCGACGCCCGCCGTCTGGAGCGCTGGGCCCGGCTGATGGACGCGCCCTACACGGCACGCGGCTCCTTCCGGCATTTCTGGATCTCGTTCCAGGACACCATCATCGCGGCCCAGAACATCTGCACCGCGGCCGACGCCCTGGGCCTGGGCTCGTGCTACATCGGCACCGTGATGGAGTTCCTGCCGACGCTCAAGAGAATGTTCAAACTGCCCCACGGGGTGTTGCCGGTGGTGCTGCTGACGGTGGGCTACCCGGCCAAGCGGCCGCAGCCGCGGCGGAAGCTCGGACCACAGATCATCGCGCACTTCGGGCGCTACCGCGACCTGCCGGACGCCGCGCTGCTCAAGGCCTTCGAGGGCAAGTATCCCGGCTTCAAGCTGGAGGCCACGCCCCAGCGGCGGCGGGAATTCGAAGAGGTCTGCCGCAAGGTGGGCGGCCCGGCCTTCGCCCGGCGCTGCCTGGCACGGGTCGAGCGGCAGGGGCACATCAACATGGCGCAGTACTATTTCGGCCTGCATTACCGGGCGGACGGCATGCCGGACAGCAATCTTAGGTTCATGGAGCAGATCGGGCGGTCCGGGTTCGGATGGTTCAAGAAATATTCCCATGCCCAGTAAACGCAGCATCGACCGGTCGCAGCAGCGCTGCCGCAGGCTGGCGGGAAGGGACCACCGTTTGGCGCGCAAACGGATCAAGGAAAGGACCACCGCGGCGTCGGGCGGCGGGCTGTTCTCCATCATCGAGGCCCGCAGACCGGCGGGCCGGGCGCGATGAGCGGGGCGACCGACAGGGCGGCGCGGCAGGCGGCGCCGCCGGCCGCGGACCACTTTCCCAAGGTGGCGCTGCGCCGGCTGTGGCTGACCGCCGCGGCCGGCGACGATGCCCCGGGGCCGCGCTATTTCGCCTTCGCCATCCAGCAGCACCGGGCCGACATGTTGGAAAAGTCGGGCGAGTGGGAGGCCTCGGAAGCGGTCTGCGCGAAATGCGTCGAGTGGTGCCGGCGCAGCGGACAACGATCCCAACTGTCCGAAGCGATCCTGCGGCTATCCCGGTTACGGCAATACCGCGGCAAGGGGGAAGGGCAGTTGGCGATGGTCTCCGAGGCGCTGGCGATCGCGCAATCGCTCAACGACGAGGGCAGCGTGATCCGGGGGCACGTCAACCTTGGCCAAGTCCACTTCTTCGAAGGCCGGCTGGAGGCCGCCGCGGCCTCGTACCAGACCGCCATCGAGCTGGCCGAACGCTGCGGCAGGGAGCGGCTCTCGATTTCAGCGCTCGGCAACCTGGCCCAGGTACAGATGCTGCAGGGTGATTACGAGCGAGCGATCGCCACCAACCAGCGGGTGATCGCCCTCAGCCAGAAGTACGGCGATGACGAGCACACGGCGACGGCGCAGTGCAACCTGGGAAACGTGTACTTCTACCAGAGCCGGTACGACCTGGCGATGGAGTGCTACCAGTACCAGGCGGCCCAATTCCGGCGCAGCGGCAACATCCACGGCTACAGCGTGGCTGCCGGCAACATCGGCAACATCCACTACCTGACGGGCGACCCCGGGCGGGCCATGGAACGGTACCGCGAGAAGCTCCGGCTGTCGGAGCGGCTCGGCTTCTCCACCGGGATCGCCCAGGCGCTGGGCAACATCGCCAACGTTCTCCAGGACGCGGGCGACCTCGATGGCGCGATCGAGTGCGACCGCAGGGTCTGCGCCATCGCCGACCAGAGCGGCGAGGCCGAGCTGCGCGCCTCGGGACGGATCGACCTCGGCACGCTGCTGTCCTACAAGGGCGATCTCCCTGGTGCGCGCGAGCTGCTCGACCAGGCCGTGGAGATCTCCCGCGCGGCGGGTGTGGCCTACGACGTGGCGATGTCGCTGGTCAAGCGTTCCGAGGTCCGGCTGCGGCAGGGCGACCAGGCGGGCGCCCGGCAGGACGCCCTCGATGGGCGGGCCGCGGCCGAGCGCATCGGCGACGAGGAGCTGGCCCTGGAGGGCGCCCTGGCCGCGGCCAAGGCGGCCGGCGACCACGGCCAGAGGGTCGCCGAGATCGAGCCGCTGGCCGGTCGGTACTCCGGGGACCTGTTCCAGTCGATGATCTTCTACGAACTCTATCGCCAAACCGGCATGGAAGGGCACCGGCTCCGGGCTCTCGAGCTGTGCCGCCGGCTGGAGCACGGGCAATCGACGCACCTCAACCGGCAGCGCCTGGCCGATCTTGAGCGTGCGGCCGGCGCGGGGCGGCCATGACAGGGGCCCGAGCGACGGTACTGCTGGCAGCCTGGGGCGGCCTGCTCATGACCGCCTGTGCGCCGCGCTATGCCATCAAGGGCGAGGTCTCCGGGGCAGAGCAGGACGGCCGCCAGGCCATCGTCGATTACGCGAAAACCCTGCTCAACGTCAGTGACCTGCGAGGCATCGACCGGAACTTTAAGAACGACTGCTCGGGGTTCGTCAACGGCGTTTACGCCGTCAAGGGACGCAAGATCGCCTATACCAAGGTCCGCAAGGACCGCAGCCTGTCGGAGTCGCTGTACCTGACGCTGGAGGACAAGAACCTCGTGTTCAAGGACCGGATGCCCGGGATCGCCGACGCCGTGTTCTTCCGCAACACCTACGAGACGGCCTTCAGCGGCATCACCCACGTCGGGCTGGTGGAGAAGGTCGGCGGCGACGGCACGGTCACCATCCTGCACTACGCCTCGGGCCGGGTGGCCCGGATCGTGATGAACCTCCGGCACCCCGGCGAGCGCAGCGACGGCGAGGGAAAAGTGATCAACGACTACGTGCGCAAGGACGGGGGCGGGATGCCGCGCCGGGATTACCTGGCCGGCAACCTGTTCCACTCCTACGGCGATCTCTACGCCTACACCCGGCCGCATTAGTTATTGCACAAAGCCCCACATTATAGTAGAATCACTATTCACCACATTATATAGCGCGCCATGCCAGCAACATCCGACAAGAAGCGGGCCTGGGTGGTCTCGGTGGACATGGGTTACGGCCACCAGCGGGCGGCCTACCCGCTCAACGAGATCGCCAACGAGCGGATCATCACGGCCAACAACGACCAGATGGTGTCGGAGCGCGAGCGCCGCATCTGGTACTGGACGCGGATCGGCTACGAGACCGTGTCGCGCCTGAAGTCGATCCCCGGCATCGGGCCGTTCCTCT
>DATJQG010000209.1:0-4372 GCA_035506015.1 Candidatus Edwardsiibacteriota bacterium | reverse complement strand
ACCTACTGGACCGGCGGCATCTCGTCGTGGGGCATCGCCAGCGTCAAGAAGGGCCACACCGTCGCCACGCTGACGACCAGCTACGGCATCACCTACGGCAGCACCAGCAACGCCTACGACCTGTCCAAGTACCAGGTGTTCGTGATCTGCGAGCCCCAGAACCCGTTCACCGCGGCCCAGAAGAAGGCCATCTTCGACTTCGTGCGCAACGGCGGCGGCCTGTTCATCGTGGCCGACCACTACGGCTCGGACCGCGACAACGACGGCTGGGACGCGCCGCGGGTGCTCAACGACCTCGGCATCCAGGATTCGTTCGGCATGCATTTCGCGGTGTCGGGCGAGGCCAACAACAATATCTCCGAGACCAGCTCCAGCCACAGCAGCGGCGACTCCATCATCAGCGGGCTGTACGGCACGGCCTCCTCGCTGAAGTTCGACGCCGGCAGCTGCATGACGCTGTACACCGCCAAGAACAGCACGGTCAAGGCCCACTTCTGGCGCAGCTCCAGCAGCACCGCGGTGATGTGCGCGAGCGCGAGGTTCGGCAAGGGCAAGGTGGTGGGCATCGGCGACTCGTCCCCGGCCGACGACGGCACCGGCCAGTCGGGCAACACCCTGTACTACGGCTGGACCTCGGCCACCGACGCCACCGTGTTCATGAACGGCACGCTGTGGCTGGCCGCGGCCTCCAGCGGCGGCGACGTCACCCCGCCGGTGATCACCGCCGGGCCGGCCGTCGGCTCGATCACCGCCTCCTCGGCCGCGATCACCTGGACCACGGACGAGGCCTCGAATTCCAAGGTCGAGTACGGCACCACCGCGTCCTACGGGTTGAGCCTCAGCAACGCCAGCTACGTCACCGGCCACAGCCTGGCCCTCAGCGGGCTGGCCGCCAGCACCACCTACCACTACCGCGTCGCCTCGACCGACGCCTCGGGCAACGGACCGACCTACTCGGCCGACAAGACCTTCACCACCCCGGCCGCGGCCGACGTCACCCCGCCGGTGATCACCGCGGGCCCCACGGTCTCGAGCATCACCGCCAGCGGCGCCACCATCGCCTGGACCACCGATGAGGCCGCGAACTCCAAGGTCGACTACGGCACCACCACGTCCTACGGGTCGACGGCCAGCGACGCCAACTACGTCACCAGCCACTCGCTGACGCTGTCCGGCCTGGCCGCCGGCACCACCTACCACTTCCGGGTGGGCTCCACGGACGCCGCCGGCAACGGGCCGACCTACTCCGGCGACGCCACGTTCACCACCGCCGCGGCGCAAGGCGGCCCGGCGGTGGTGATCAACGAGGTCAACGAGCAGAACGGCAGCACACCGGGCTACAATAACGAGTACGTCGAGCTCTACAACACCACGTCGGCCGCCATCAGCCTGTCGGGCTGGACGCTGAAGCAGTACAGCTCGGCCTACACCACGACCTTCGCCTCGGGCGCCAGCATCCCGGCCTACGGCTACTACGTCGTGGTGCGCAGCTCGGCCGGCAGCTGGTCGTCCTACTACGGTACGGCCTACAACGTGGTCGGCTCGATGGTGCTGAACGGCGGGCAGACGTTCGCCCTGCATAACAGCGGCGGCACGTTGGTCGACTCCACCATCAAGTTCGCCACGCCGTACTATTGCCAGTACCGCGCCCCTGGCTCCACCGGCACGCTGGCCGCCAGCTGGTCCGGCGACGCCAAGAACGGCACCGCGGCGACCTACGGCACGCCGGGCGCGGCCAACCCCTCCGCCAAGGGCGGCGCGGTGATCATCGATCAGGCGCAGCCGGCCCCGCAGCCGGCGCTGGCGTTCGGCAACACGCCCAACCCGTTCCGCGGATCGACCGCGATCCATTACCAGGTCGCCAAACCCGGCAACGTCACGCTGACCGTCTACAACATCGCCGGCCAAAGAGTATGCACGCTGGTCGACGGCTATCAGGCGGCCGGCAGCCACAACGCCGCGTGGGACGGGCGCGACGGCAGCGGCGTCCGGGCCGCGGAGGGCGTGTTCATTTATCGCCTGAGCACGGCCGGCGGCTCGGCCACCGGCAGGATGAGCCTGATCAAGTGACGGGTCCACCGAACGAAAGAACCTCTCCCCGCGGAGAGGTTTTTTATTGACAAGCCGATTCGTTCTGGATTACACTCAATCATCCGATCACGCAACCGCAGCCGGAGGACGCGACCATGGCCAACGATCACAAGGAAAAGCGGGGCACGCTGAGCGGCGACCTGTTCGGCGGGCTGGCGGCGATGCTGGTGGCGTTCCCGTCGGCGCTGGCATTCGGGCTGGTGGTGTTCGCGCCGCTGGGCGCGGAGATGGCCGGCGCCGGGGCGTTCGCCGGGATGGTGGGCGCTATCGCGCTGGGGCTGGTGGCGCCGCTGCTGGGCGGCACGCCCAGGCTGATCTCGGCGCCCAGCGCGCCCGCGGCCGCGGTGATGGCGGCATTCGTGGCCGAACGGGCCGGCGCCGGGGCGGGCACCGCGGTGCTGCTGGCGACGCTGGCCGCGCTGCTGGCTGGCCTGCTACAGTTCGGGTTCGGCGCGCTGGGCGGCGGCCGGCTGATGAAGTACATCCCCTATCCCGTGGTGGCCGGCTACCTCAGCGGCGTCGGCCTGCTGATCATCATCACGCAGCTGCCCAAGTTTCTCGGCCTGGCCAAGGGTGTCGACCTGTGGCATGGGCTGCTGCAGCCGCTGTCCTGGAGCCTGCCGGCGATCGTCGTCGGCGTGATCGCGATGACCGGGATGTCGCTGGCCTCGCGGCTGACGCGGGCCATCCCGGCGCCGATCATCGCCCTGGCGGCGGGCGTCGCGGCCTACTTCGGGCTGTCGCTGCTGCTGCCGGAGCTGCGGACGCTGGCCGGCAACCGGCTGGTGATCGGCTCGATCCCGACGGCCAGCCTGGGCGTGATCGCGGCCTCGTTCGCCGGCCGCTGGAACGCGCTGCGGGCGCTGGACACCGCGGCGCTGACCGGCATCCTGCTGCCGGCCGGCACGCTGGCCGTGCTGCTGTCGATCGACACCCTCAAGAGCTCGCTGGTGGTGGACGCCCTGACCCGCAGCCGCCACAACTCGAACCGCGAGCTGATCGGACAGGGCGTGGGCAACATGGCCTCCGCGCTGCTGGGCGGCATCCCGGGCTCGGGCACGATGGGCGCCACCCTGGTCAACATCAGCAGCGGCGGCCGGTCGCGCGTCTCGGGCCTGATCGAGGGGCTGTTCTCGCTGGGCGCCCTGCTGCTGCTGGGCTCGCTGGTGTCGTGGATCCCGGTGGCCGCGCTGGCCGGCATCCTGCTGGTGGTGGCGTTCCGGATGATCGACCGCAAGAGCCTGTTCCTGCTGAAGCAGCGCTCCACGGCGTTCGACTTCGCGGTGATCGCGGCGGTGGCCGTCACCGCGGTCAGCGTCAACCTGATCGCGGCGGCGGGCGTGGGGCTGGGCCTGGCGATCGCGCTGTTCATCCGCGACCAGGTGCGGACGTCGGTGGTGCGGCGGCTGGCCTTCGGCAACCAGATCCATTCCAAGCGCCACCGCATCCCGGACGATCTGGCGATGCTCGAGTCCCGGGGCGGTCAGACCGCGGTCTACGAGCTGCAGGGGGCGCTGTTCTTCGGCACCACCGACCAACTGTTCTCGCTGATCGAGCCCCGGCTGGCCCAGTACAAGTACGTGATCCTGGACATGCGGCGGGTGGCGGCGGTCGACTTCACCGCCATCCACATGCTGGAGATGCTCGACGCCCGGATCGCCGAGCAGGGCGGCAACCTGATCTTCTCGCAGATCCCCCGCAACCTGCCGACCGGCCTGGACCTGCGGCAGTACTTCGACCAGGTCGGCCTGATGCGGCCGGAGCGCAGCATCAAGGTGTTCCCCGAACTGGACGCCGCGCTGGAGTGGGTGGAGGACCGGGTGATCGCCCAGGCCGCGCCGTGCGCCTCCTGCGAGGAGCAGCCGCTGGACCTGGCCGAAATCGACCTGCTGGCCGATGTCACGCCCGAGGGCCTGGCCCTGCTGCGGCAGTGCGCGGCGGAGCGGACGCTGCCGGCCGGCGAGCGCCTGTTCCGCCAGGGCGAGACCGGCGACGAGATCTTCATCATCCGCAAGGGCGAGGTCCGGATCGAGCTGCCGCTGTCCGGGCGCGAGGCGCACCACCTGGCGACCTTCGGCCGGGGCGACTTCTTCGGCGAGATCGCCTTCCTGGACCGCGGCACGCGCTCGGCCGACGCCGTGGCCGCCACCGAGGCCATGATCTACAGCATCTCGCGCGGCAAGTTCGACGGCTTCGCCCGGCAGGAACCGGCCCTGGCGGGGATGATCTTTTCCGGGCTGGCCCGGGTGCTGGCCATCCGGCTGCGCCACGCCGACGCCGA
>DATJQG010000208.1:0-5915 GCA_035506015.1 Candidatus Edwardsiibacteriota bacterium | reverse complement strand
CGCCGATGTTGGTCAGGGCCCTGGCGATCCCTTGTTCGTCCCGCATGCTCTGGCGTATGGCCAGCGTTCTGGCGAACGCTTCGTGCGCCATCGCGCGCTCGCCCATGGCGCAATGGACGGCGCCGATCTCGTTCAGGCAGTCAGCGACACCCTCATCATCGTGCAGGCCATCGTAGATGCGCAGCGCCGCCTCGTACTGCCGCTTTGCCTCGGGCCGTTCCCCGACCTCGAAAAAGTAATGGCCGATCTCACGCATGCTGACCGCCTCTTTCCGGCCATCATCCAGCCCATGCGCCGTGGCCAAATTCGCGCGGGCGATCTCCAGGACCTTCGCATAATCGCCGGCGTGATATGCCGCGGCGCCATAGTCCCATCTGATGGCCCATAGCGCCGCGGCGAACATCGCCCGCTCGTCGCGCAGGGATGCGCTGCCGGTCTTGGCCCGGATCAGCCCCGCCAGTGCGGACACCAGGTCCCGGCTGTAGCTGCGACGTGGTTCGGGAATCAGCACCGCTCTGCTCGTAGTATCGATCGCGGATCGCTCATGGATTAAGAAACCTCGACGTGTTCGATTGTGCTAGGATACATCCGGCGGCGGATAAAATCAAGTGAAATATGCCGTCCGGAATCGTGCCCGCGCCGGTCCATTCAAGGGGGCGACCCGCTGGGTTGCCATTTCCCTCCGTCCGTCAAGGGACATGCGGTCCCGCGGACCACTTCATCGCCAACTGGCCGCCAGTTCCGTACCGGGTCCCTTACCGCCATGATCGATGGCGCACAACCTCATGGCCGCCGGCTGGGACCAGCCCTGCTGGGGTACGCCGACTGCTGTGGATCCCGCGATCCCTCGCTGCCATGACGATGCATCATTCATCCTGATATTGCCATGGGGCATCGCTGTGATCATGCTTGCGATCATGACGGCAAATGCGACGTGCGCCTGGAGCTCAGGTGATAGAGCGCCTGCCTTCTAAGCAGAGGGTCGCCTGTTCGAATCAGGCCAGACGCATGAAAAAGCAACCCGCCGGGTTGCTTTTGTGCTTGAAGCGACATTCAGGAAGAACCGCTATTTGCCATTCTCTCCGATCCGGGACGATGATCTGATGACGCGGCCGCCGTTGGCCACGACGACGAAGGCATTGGCGTCGGTCGCGGCGTCCTTCGGCGCGGCGATGCAGTTCTTGCCCTTCTCCTTGGCGTATTTCTTGGCCTGGGCCGCCAGGGTCTCGCTCTCCCGGGCCGTGAACGTCGTGTTGCTGTCGATCTCGAACAGCCCGATCGACACCGTCGGCTTTTCCTCGATCCCGATGTATTCCAGCGCCGCGATCCGCTGCTGGAAATGGGCGAAGAAGGAGATGGCGTCCGGGAGCTGCATGTTGGGCAGCAGCACGATGTACTCGTCGCCGCCGTAGCGGTAGGCGTAGCCCCGCGAGTAGACGTGCGCCTCCAGCGTGTTCATGAACTTGGGCAGGATGTCCCGGTCGATCCGGGGCTCGGTGTACTTCATGTTGAACGCCTTGAAGTCGTCGATGTCCAGGTAGGCGATGACGATCGGGACGCCCCGCAGCAGGCAGCGGCTCCTGAAGTACGCCAGGTCCGGCAGGAACAGCGCCGGCGCGCACAGGATGTGGAACTTCTCGTCGAAGATCCGGTCGGGGAACGCGGCATTGCCGTTCTCCAGGATCTTCTCCGCGTAGCTGATGGAGATGAAATCGGTCAGGATCGGCAGCCGGGCCGGCGGGGTGCCGGCGTACCAGGGCTGCTTCTGGATGGCGCGCAGCGCCGTCAGCTCGTTGTCCAGCCGCGCCCGCAGCCCGCGGTTGAACGTCAGCTCGCTCTTCTGCTCGATCCGCAGCGACGTCTCGCGGCACATGTGGATGATGCTCTGCTTGAGGATCGACAGCTGGCCGGGGGTCAGCTCGCCCGAGCGGCCGGCCTCCAGCAGGCTCCTGATGGCCGTCAGCTCGACGATCAGCGACCCCAGCTCCTCCGGTTGCAAGCCGATCGCCCTGGTCACCGGGTTGCTGATCTCGGTGGACAGCCAGTTGTTCAACTCGAAGACGCACTGCCGCATCAACTCGACTTCATCGCGACTGAACTTGATCATGGCACCCCTGACTGGTGTTGTTGCTTCGCTGGCGCCGGCCGGTCGCCCGGCCCGCCGGCCCGTCCGGCCGCTTTAATGACCGAGCCCTCCAGCGGGAGCTGAAGGGCTCGGTTCCATCCCACGCTGCCGGTCGCCGCCGCCGACTGCCGTGCCCCTGTTTCCCGTCGGATCGGCTGCGGTTACTTCGCCGGGTCCGCGGCCGGCGTGGCCCCGCTGCCCTCGGGCAGCACCGGCATCCGCGGGTGCTTGGCGAACGAGAACGCCAGTTGCTCGTACCACGAGTCGGACGAGATCGCCATCCGCAGGATCCGCTTCCACAGTTCCACCGGCGGGCCGAATTCCTTCCAGTCGACCACCATCACCCGCACGCCGCGCCGCCGCATCTCCTGGATCAGCAGCTTGTAGTTCTTGTCCAGATGCTGCAGGTAATCCAGCGGCACGCCGGCTTCCTGCTCGCGGGCCCGGGTGTTCATCCGGCGGTGGCATTCCTCGGGCGAGACGTCGAGGTAGACGAAGATGTCGGGCGGCATGACGTCGCGGCTCATGTTGCGGAACACGTCAACGTACAGCTCGTACTCCTCGCGGGTCATGAAGCCGCGCTCCATGGCCGTGGTGGCGAAAACGGTGTCGCCGTAGATCGGCCGGTCCTGGATCACCACCTGGCCCTGCTGGCCCCAGGCCAGCTCCACCGCCAGCCGGTGCTGCTCGTAGCGCTGGCAGAGCATGAACATCTGCATCGAGAAGCCGCCGCCGGTGTTGGTGCCGGTGCGCAGGTCGTCGTAGTAGTGGTTGAGGAAGTGGGGGAACTTGGCGTGGCCGGTGGGTTCCTCCAGCACCCGGGCCGGCCAGCCGCTGGCCGTGGCGGCCGAGCCGATGGCGTGGCAGGCGTTGGTCTTGCCCGCGCCGATGTTGGCGTCGATGGTGATGAACAGCCCCTGCTTGCGGGGCTTGTCGTCCTGGGCCATGCCGTGATCCTTTCGCATTGTCGCTGACTGCGGGCCGCGCCCGGCCGCTGGTGACGGGTCAAGGATACACGCAATCGCCGCCAAAATCAAGCGAAAAAACCTCTTTACAACGGCCCGGCCATTCTGTATGATTACGCCAAGCGACGACCCATGACGCCAGAACACGACATCGACCGGCGGCTGGCGGAGGCCCGCGCGGCCTTCGAGGCCGCGGGCCCGCCCCGGGAACAGTTCCAGTGCGGGCTGCGCTACGCCGACCTGCTGGCCGACAAGGGCGGCTACCAGCAGGCCATCGACGTGCTGACGCGGATCCGGCCGCTGGCCGGCGACGGGTTCGAGCAGGGCGTGGTGTCGCAGCGCTGCGGCTGGGCCTACGTGCGGATCAGCAAGTACGACAAGGCCCTCTACAACCTGCGCGAGGCGCTCAACCTGCTGGGCGCGCGGCAGGGGTCGTTCGAGCTGGCGCTGGTCTACCACGACATGGCCTGGATGCACTACCGCCAGGGCTACCTCGAGCAGGCCCGCAGCTACGCCGAGAACGCCGAGCTGGCGCTGCGCTGCCTGCCGTCGCGCCAGGACCCGCAGGTGACGGCGGTCCAGGCCGACTGCCACCACCTGTGCTCGATGATCGAATCGGCCGACGGCAAGTACCAGGAGGCCATCGACCGGGCCGAGCAGGGCATCATCATCCTGGAGCGCAGCAACGACATCCTGGGCCTGTCGGCGGCCTACAACAAGCTGTCCAGCATCTACCAGACCACGGGCGCCATCCTGCGGGCGTTCGACTACCAGCGCACCAGCCTGGAGCTGGCGGAGCGCTCCGGCAATCCCTACCGCCGGTCGATCTCGCTCAAGAACCTGGGCGAGCTGCATTACGTGATCGGCGACCTCGAGCGCGCCTTCCAGTGCCACAGTGATTCGCTGGCGCTGTCGCTGCAGGCCGAAAATTTGCTGGGCTACATCTTCAACCACGCCGGGATGGGGCGGATCCACCAGGCCCGCGGCGACAGCGACACGGCGGCCGAGGAGCTGCAGCTGGCGCTGGCCAAGAGCCGCGAGATCAGGTGCCGCGACCGCGAGTCCGCGCTGCTGGCGGACCTGGCCGACCTGTGCTGCGACTGCGGCAGCCACCGCGTGGCCCTCCGCCACCTGGAGCGCGCCGCGGCGCTGGACAACGAGCGGGGCCAGGACCCCTCGCCCTGGCACGCGGTGGTCGCCGCCCGCGCGTTGCTCGGCGCCGACCAGCCCGGCCGCTGGCAGGAGGCCGCGGAACAGCTGCACGGCGTGCTCAGCCGGCCGCTGGTGATCGGCGACGAGGAGTTCATCTCGATCCCGGAGCTGACCATGGCGGCCCGGCTGCTGCTGGGCAACGCCTACCGCCGGCTGGGGATCGGACCGCGGGCCCGGGAATCGTACGCCCTGGCCAAGCGGCTGGCGGACGAGTTCTGCCGGGAGTTCACGGCCGACCAGCAGCGCTCGTACCGCCAGCGGCGGATGATCGCCGAGATCGACGCCGCGGCCGCGGGCTGAGCGGCGGTCAACGGAATATTACGAAATGCAGAACGGCGGATGCGCGTGCATCCGCCGTTCTGCGTGGCCGGCCGCCGCCTACCGCACGATCGTCAATTTACCGTCCGCTCGCGCCTCGCCGGCCCGCACCCGGTAGAGGTAGGTCCCGGCCGCGAGGCCGGCGGGCAAGGTGAACCGCTGCGGTCCGGCCCCTTGGGTGCCGCGTTGATAGACGGCGACCCGCCGACCGTCGACCGTGAACAGCTCGACCGCCACGGCAGCAGTGCGCGGCAGCTGGTAGGAGATGACGGCCTGGCCGCGCGAGGGGTTGGGCGAGACTCTCGCCAGGGTGCGCGGCAGCAGCGACGGGACCTCCGCCCCCACCGGGCCGTACTCGGTCCGGCTGCCATTGAGGTCCAGCTGCTGCAGCCGGTACAGATACCGCCCGCCGGGCTGGACATCGGTATCCTGGTAGCGGTAATCGCGGCCGCCGCTGCAGTACCCCGCCGCGGGCAGCGAACCGACCGCCGCGTATCGCCCGGCCGGTTGCTCGGCCCGCTCCACCACCCAGCGGTAGCTGTCCTGTTCCGAGCCGGTGTTCCACTGCAGCACCACCGCCTGGCAGCCGCCGGCGAACGCGGCGGTGAACGACATCAGCTCGACGCCCGTCGCCCCGCCCGCCGCCAGCCACGCCGTCGCGTTGAGGAAGACGATCGAATCCTCCCCCTCGCGCCAGCCATAGTACAGCGTATTGCCGGACTGGCCGGTGCTGTCGTCGGCCGGGGACGAATCGCCGATCCCCACCACCTTGCCCTGGCCGAACCGCGCGCTGGCGCACATCGAGGCGGCGCTGTTGGAGGCCCGCCAGAAATGCGAGACCGCCGTGGCGTTGTTGGCCGTGAACAGCGTCAGGGCGCTGCCGTTGTGGAAGGCCAGGGTGTCGGCATGTCCCATCGGCCCGCTGATGATCGAGTCGTTGGCCGCGCCGTTGAAGCTGCGGCTGGACTCGCTGAAGTTGCTCAGCGCCGCGGTCGAGCTGGTGTCGAAGAACAGGCCGAACGAATCCTTGATCCCCAGGCTGTCCCAGATCCGCGGCGAGTCCCAGCCGTCGTTGTCCCGGTCCGAGCCCATATGGTCCCCCACCATGAACAGCCCGCCGCCCGCCCGCACGAAATTGAAGATCGCCTTCCGCTCGTTGGCGGTGAACGGGTTCTGCGGCTCGCAGACCACGAACACCTTGAAATTCGAGAGGTCGCGGGGGTTGCCGGCCCGGCCGTAGGTGATGCTGTCCGTGGTGGCCAGGGTGGTGACCGTGTGGCCCAGCTTGACCATCT
>DATJQG010000207.1:0-3729 GCA_035506015.1 Candidatus Edwardsiibacteriota bacterium | reverse complement strand
CTCCATCCGGTACTTGGCCACGGTGCGGCGCGCGATGTGGATGCCGTCGCGGGCCAGGATCTCCACGATCTGCTGGTCGGTCAGCGGCTTGCGGGCGTTCTCGTTGCGCACCAGCTCGCCGATCTTGTCCTTGATGCCCTTGACCGAGTCCTCGCCCCGCTCGGATTTGAGGCCGCCGCCGAAGAAGAACCGCAGCGCCAGCAGGCCGTGCGGCGTCCAGACGTACTTGCCCTGCACCGCCCGGCTGACCGTGGACTCGTGCATCCCGATGTCGTCGGCGATGTGGCGCATGGTCATGGGGTGCATGAAGCGGATGCCGCGGTCCAGAAAGTCCTTCTGGCGGGCGATGATCGAGTTCATGATCCGCAGCACGGTGCGCCGCCGCTGCTCGATCATCCGCACGATGAAGCGGGCCGACTCCAGCTTCTTGATCACGTACTCGCGGTCCTGGGGGCTGGACTTGCGGGAGGCCAGCAGGATCTGGCGGTAGCCCGGCGTCACCCGCACCCGCGGCACGTTCTGGTCGTTGTTGAAGGCCACGTACTCGCCGTCCTGCTTCTCGATCACCAGGTCGGGGTAGATGAACTTGACCTCCTCGGTGCTGTAGTTGGCGCCGGGCTTGGGCGACAGCGCGGCGATCACCTCGCGGGCCTTGACCACGTCGTCCTTGGAGATCTTCAGCGCCCGGGCGATGTTCTGGTAGCGCTGGTGTTCCAGGTCCTCCAGGTGGCCGTCGACGATCGCCCAGACCACGGTGTTCTCCAGGCCCTGCTGCGCCAGCTGGATCAGCAGGCACTCGCGGATGCTGCGGGCGCCCACGCCCGGCGGGTCGAAGGTCTGCACCAGCAGCAGCAGCTTCAGCACGTCCTCGGCCGGGACGCCCAGCGCCGCCGCCACGTCGGCCACATCCTCGTCCAGGTAGCCGTCGTCGTTGAGGTCGCCGATCAGGTACTCGCCGATGGCCAGGTCGTGGGGGTCGTTGCAGGCGATCCGCAGCTGCGACAGCAGGTAGTCCTGGAGGTTGGCCGAGCTGACGATGATCGGCTCCAGCTGCTCCTCGGTCTGCTCGCGCGGCGCGTAGTAGCCGTCCTCCACGCCCTCCTGCAGGTAGTTCTCCCAGTCGATCTTGTCGCTGTCCAGGATCGGGTCCTTCTCCTCGGTATCGGTCTCGCGCTCCTTGGCCTCGTAGCTCTCCTCGTCCCCCGGCTGCTCCTCCTCCTTGACCTCGTCCAGCAGCGGGTTGACCTCCAGCTCCTGCCGCACCAATTGCTGCAGCTCCAGCGTCGGCAGCTGCAGCAGCTTCAGCAGCTGCAGCATCTCCGGCGCCAGCACCTGGCGCAGTTCCTGCCGCAATCCCGGCTTGTTGATCATCGCTGGGGCTTCCCCTTTTCCTGCTCGCGGTAGGCGCCGCGGGCGCCCGTGCTGATGGTGATCCGCGAGATCTTGCCGTCACTGAACGTGAAGTCCATCACCGCGCCCGCCGCCAGGTTGTGGCCCACCATCCGGCCGGCGCCCTGCTGGTGGTAGCGGCTCCAGGCGTGGTCCATCACCCGGGCCCGGGCGATCTTGCGGTGCTCGAAGTCGGCCCACAGGCTGTCGCCGGTGATGACGTCAGTGTCGGGCGAATCGGCGGCGAACTGCCGCAGCGTCACCGAGTCGCGGCCCCGGGCCGTGCGCAGCGTGTCGCGGTCCAGCAGCATCTCGATCGAGGCGGCGCTGATGTCCGAGCCCGTCTGCCAGATGCGCGGCGCCTGCTCCAGCAGGATCCGGCCCTGCGCCTTGTAGTAGGTCAGCTGCTGGCAGCTGGCCCAGACGCTGTCGCCCTGGTACAGGACGTTGCCGCTGGCCACCGCCACGCTGCCGTTCCGCTCGATCTCCATCCGGTCGGCGTCGACGAAGCTGGCGGGCCTGGCGCTGTCGCCGCCGATCATGGTGAAGCGCGGCCGCCCGGTCATCAGGCCGTAGGCCCGGTCGTGCCAGTACTCGCAGTAGCTGCCGTCGACGCGGTCGCGGCCCTCGCTGTCGGCCATCACCACCGTGCCGTAGGCGTAGCTGCGGGCCAGCGGCTTGACGTAGACGATGGAATCGGCGTCCATGGTCCAGCCGTGGTCGCTGGCCCGGGGAGAACCGTGGACCACCGCCCGCCCCGGGTCCTTGGTATAGACCGCCTTGGCGCCGGTGATCAGCGCCGTGTTCTCGGTCAGCCGGAAATGCCCCCAGATCGTGGCCGTGCCGTGCACCGACGAGGCCCAGGCGCTGTCGCCGCGCAGCACCGTGGCGCCGTGGACGATCTCGACGTTGCCGAACATCCAGGTGATGCGGTCGTCCGGCAGCGACTGCACCTTCATGGCGTTGGCCGACACCATGTAGGGCTGGCCGGTGTCGGGCGGGGCCGCCGCCAGCGCGGCCAGCAGCAGCAGCAGGGTCACTGCCATGTGTAGCCCTCGAAGTTGAGCAGCTCCTTCTTGCCCTTGACGTTGTGCAGCAGCTGGACCTCGCGGCCGTCCGGGCTGGCGATCATGCCGTCGCCCACCAGCCAGTCCGTGCCCTTCTCCAGCCGGACGTGCGACTGCGTCACCAGCCTGCGGGCCTTGTTGATCCACTGGATGTAATCGGTGTAGATCTTCAGGCTGTCGCGGGTGACCACCACCACGTGCTCGCGGGCCTCGACGTCGCGGGTCTGGGTGTTGATGGTGCCGCGCTCCGAGTTCAGCACCGCCATCACGGTGTCGCCGCTCTTCTTGTAGAAGTCCACCTTGAGCTTGAACAGCTCCACGGTCTGGGTCTGGTCGTAGGTGTTGGCCGAGTCGGCGTTGAGGATCCAGGCCCGCTTGCCCATGATGGTCTCGATCAGCTTGAAGCCGTCGATCGACTGCGAGGGCAGCAGCTTGGACGCGGCCTGCGGGATGGCGCGCCTGGCGCCGCCGCCGCAGCCCATGAGGCCCACGGCGGCCAGGCCGATCGTGGCAGCGAGTAGTATATGTGATCTCTTGAACATGCGTACTTCGATCCAGGGATTACCGAACACCATCGAATTTTCAAATTCCTCGACCAGCCGACGTGCGATCGCAACGACTATCAGGATCCCGGCTTTTCTTTCCATCTGAGGTGCATCCACACCCACTGGGTGATATCTATCTTCACCAGTTGTTCGATCATCGTTGTCTGCTGCTGGACCAGCTTGAGGATCCGCGCGTCCTTGTCCGCTTCGTCGAGCGGATCGAGCGGCGGCAGCACCGTGATCAGATGGTGCCCATCGGGCTGGCGGTGGATGGCCAGGGGGATCACGGGGCAGCCCAGCTTGTCGGCGAAGGCCGCTGCGCCGCTGGGCGTCTTGGCGGAATGTCCCAGGAACTGGGCGTCGACGCTGGCCACCCGCGTGTCCTGGTCGATCAGGATGCCCACGGCCCCGCCCCGCTGCAGGTGCCGCAGGATCTGCTTGGCGCCGGTCTCGCGGTCGAACGTGGCCACGCCGTGCCGGGCCCGCAGCCCGGTCAGCAGTTCGTCCAGCCGGTCGTCGTAGACCCGCTTGCCCACCACGCCGATGTCGTAGCCGTGGCAGGCGAACCAGGCCGGGATCAGCTCCCAGCAGCCGATATGCCCGGTGATGGCGATCAGCCCCTTGCCCTGGCGGTAGGCGCGGTCGAAATGCTCGATCCCGTCGACCGCGACCAGCGCGTCGATCTGCGCGGCGGACATCACGGGCAGCCGCAGCGCGTCCACGCCGTT
>DATJQG010000206.1:0-3314 GCA_035506015.1 Candidatus Edwardsiibacteriota bacterium | reverse complement strand
TTTGCGGTCCATCCGGCCCTGGCGCAGGCGGTATCGTGGGTGCCCGGCAGGAACGATACGCTGTTGACGCTGTTCGTCCTGATAGCAGTGTGGTCGTTGCTCAAGGTCTCGGAAACCCGGCGCTGGCAGTGGTTCTTGGCCCATATCATTTCCCTGACGGCGGCTTTTCTGACCAAGGAAACGGCGCTGATCATGCCCGCGATCTGCCTGATCTACCTCGCCCTGTTCGGCCGGGGGAAGGTCCCGCTCAAGCTGGTCCTCTGGCTCGCCGCGGGGTGGGTCCTCACCGTCACCGGCTACCTGCTGCTGCGCAGCCGCGCGATCCGTCCGGACCTGTCGAATGTCGCCTTCAATACCTTCGGGGAAAACATCGCGGGCGTGGTTTCCTATATCGGCAAGACGGTCATCCCGGTCCATCTATCGGTGCTCCCCGTGGGCCGGGACCTGACGATCGTCCCGGGCCTGGCGGCGATCGCCGGGCTGGGCGCGCTGTGGCTGATCGCGGGGGTCGGCGACCGCAAGCGGTTCTGGTTCGGGTCGGCGTGGTTCCTGCTGCTGCTGCTGCCGACGGTCGTCCGCAGCCAGGATTTCGCCGTGTTCATGGAGCAGCGGTTGTACCTGCCGTTGTTCGGCTTGATGCTGATGCTGCTGGAGTCGAACCTCTGGCGGCACGACAAAGCGCCCCTGGCGATCGTCGCCGTCATCGGCCTGTTTTCCCTGCAAACGATCCGTTACAACGCCACGTTCGCCTCCAGCCTGTCGTTCTGGGAAAATGCCGCAGCGACGTCGCCCACTTCCTCGTTCGCCCACCGGATGCTGGCGAAGGCGCGGTCGGAACAGGGGGAGGACGAGGCGGCGAAGGAGGAGTACCGGCAAGCGTTGTCCCTCGATCCGGACGACATCTACAGCTACAGCGAATTAGGGCAGCTCTACTACAAGGCCGGGGACCTGCGGGAGGCCGAGCATCAGTTGCGCACGGCGGTCGCCATCAACCCCAACCATGCGGGCATCCAGTACAACCTGGGGTATTTCTACCTCCTCACCGGGCGGCGTCCGCTGGCCCAGCAGGCCTTCCTGCGGGGGCTGGCGATCGACCCCGCGAACGCCGAGCTGCACTTCATCATGGCCAGGCTGTATGTCGATCAGCAGCGGTATGATTCGGCCGCGTGCCATTACGACATTGCCCTGCGCCGGGGGCATCAGCCGAACCCGACCCTGGAGGCCATCCTCGGGTCATACCGCACCGGGCGCGACCGGTAAGGCCTGCCGCCGCCGGCCCGGATCGCACGATCCGGGCTTTGTGCTATCCCCGCTCGGTCATCACCACGCCGGCCAGCACCACCGCGGTGCCGATCACGAACCGCAGCGTGACGGCCTCCTTGAACACGATCCAGGCCAGCGCGGCCGCGACCACCGGCTGGAGATTGGAGATCACCGCCACCTTGCTGGCGTCCATCTTCGACAGCGCCCAGCCCCAGACCAGGTAGGCGACCACCGAGGTCATCACCGCCAGATACAGCACCGAGAAGACGCCGGTCCGCGTCACGGCGCCATAGTCCTGCCGGAGCATGAACGGCAGGCCCACCGGCAGGAACAGCAGCGCGCCCAGCGACAGCGAGAAGCCGGTCACCTCGAGCGGGCTGTAGCGCCGCAGCAGCTTCTTGCTGTAGATGGTGTACAGCGCCCAGGTGGCCACCGCGGCCAGCACCAGCAGGTCGCCGCCCAGGGTCTGGCGGGCGAAGGCGATCCCCTTGTCGAACAGCACCAGCAGCACGCCGGCGAAGCCCAGCGCGATCCCGGCGACCCGCAGCAGCGACGGCCGCTCGCCCAGCAGCAGCACGGACAGGAATAGCACCATGATCGGGGTCGAGGCGTACAGCAGGGCGCCGTGCGCGGCCGGCGCGTACTTCATGCCGTAGAGGAACAGCCCCTGGTTGAGCGGCACGCCCAGCAGGCCCAGCAGCAGGAAATGCTTCCAGTCCGCCCGGGCGAAGAACCGGGCGTGGCGCCGCAGCGCCAGCAGCGCGGCGAAGACCGCGGCCGAGATCAGGAAGCGGATGCAGCCCAGCGAGAACGGCGAGAACTCCCGCAGCCCCAGCTTGACGATCAGGTAGGTGCTGCCGGTGATCAGCTGCGTGGCGGCCATCACCCCGATGACGGCGCCGTTGCGGTTCCCGTTCAGATCACCCATGGAGGACCGGGCGGGGGCGGGCCAGCATCGGATTATGCAATTTTCTGATTGACAATGGGTTGCTTTTCGTTCTATCATTGAATAATATGAGCCTGCGACCAGCCGATCTGCACATTCATTCCACCTTCTCCGACGGGAAGACGGAGCTGGTCGATATCGCGGCCATCGCCCGGGCCCGGGAGATGGAGATCGGCATCGCCGACCACTGCGGCCCGGGCACGTTCCAGCTGGACAGCGACCCCCGGTTCGAACGGTACTTCGCGGCCGTGTCGCAGTACAACGTCTACCGATCGGTGGAACTGGACCTGGGCCGGGAGATCGGCGTGTCGCTGCGCAACCTCAAGCGCTGCGACTACCTGATCGGCGGGGTCCACTCGCTGGCCGGGCGCGATTTCTTCGATCCATCGTTGGCATGGACCGACGTCCCGGCGCTGCTGGACGGGATGCTGGCCGCCATCGATGAAAAGGCCAGGATATTCGGCTTCGATATCCTGGCCCATCCGGGGCTGCTGCCGGTCAACCTGCGGTCGCGGGCAGCCGATCTGCTCGATGCACGCTGGGACGAACGGCTGATCGAACTGGCGCGGCGCCGCGGGTTCGCGCTGGAGATCAGCTCGCGCTGGAAGCTGCCGCTGGCGCCGACCATCAAGCGAGCCAAGGCGGCCGGGGTGAAGTTCTCGTTCGGGTCGGACGCCCACCACCCCGAGCAGGTCTGCCGGCTGGACTTCTCGCTGGGACTGGCGGCGCAGGGCGGGCTGGGGGACGGCGACCTGTTCCGGCCGGCGCGTCAGCTGGCCGAGAAGATGGCCTGAATCCGCTCGTTCAGCACGCGGATCCGCGCCGACAGGATGCGCGACATCGCCAGCATCATCTTGGCCGCGATCTTGGGGTCCTTCTCCACCAGGTAGGCGATGTGCTTGCGGGTGACCACGTAGATCTCGGTCTGCTCCAGGGACACGCAGTTGGCCGAGCGGGGGGCCTTGTCCAGCAGCGACATCTCGCCGAAGAATTTGCCCGGGCCGAGCTCGGCCAGGATGACGTCGGTCTGATCGGCCGGCAGGCTGATCTGGACCTTGCCGCTCTTGATCAGGAACATACTGTCGCCGGGGGTATCCTTCTGGCA
>DATJQG010000205.1:0-5247 GCA_035506015.1 Candidatus Edwardsiibacteriota bacterium | reverse complement strand
CCGCCCACCGAGCCGGGGATGCCCACCGCCCATTCCATCCCGGTCAGCCCGTGTTCCCAGCAGGCAGTGACCAAGCGCGGCAGGCTGAGCGCGGCATCGACGCCGAGCTCGTTCCCGGAGCGTTCAAGGGCCGTGAAACCCTTGGCCAGCTTGATCGCGACGCCGCGGAATCCCTTGTCGCCGGCCAGCATGTTGGTGCCGTTGCCCAACACCAGCAACCGGAGTTTCGCCCGCCGGACTTCCCGCAACGCATCGGACAACTCGGCCTCGTCCCGAGGGAACAGCATCAGGTCGGCCGGCCCCCCGATCCGGAACGAGGTGTGCCGGGCCAACGGCTCATCGGGCTTGTAGTCGCAGTCGAGCCGCGCGACCAGTTCTTGATACATCCGCTTCATCGCTTGAGGAACTCTTCGCCGTATTTGTAGATGTCGCCCGCGCCCAGCGTGATCACGATGTCGCCCTCCTTGACGATGGCCCCCAGCTCGTCCGGGATCCGCTCCTTCTGCGGCACGTAGACCACCTGGCGGTGACCCAGCTCGCGCGCCGCGCTGGCCACCAGCTCCCCGCTGACGCCCGCGATCGGCTGCTCGCGCGCCGGGTAGATGTCGGTGACCACCAGCACGTCGGCCTGGTTGAAGCTGGCTCCGAACTCGCGGGCGAAGTCGCGGGTCCGCGTGTAGAGGTGCGGCTGGAACACCGCCACCACCCGCCGCCCGAACGCGTCCTTGGCGGCCTTGAGCGTGGCCTCGATCTCGGTGGGATGGTGCCCGTAGTCGTCGATCACCAGCGCGCCGTCCCTCTCGCCCTTGATCTCGAACCGGCGGTAGACGCCCGCGAACTGGGCCAGGGCCTCGGCCACCGCGCCGAACGGCACCTCCATCTCCAGGCCCACCGCCACCGCGGCCAGCGCGTTCTTGACGTTGTGCAGGCCCGGCACCCGCAGCCTGATCTCGCCCAGCTTCCCCGTGCCGTTGCGCACCGTGAAGCCGGTCTCCATCCCGTTGAAGCGGACGTCGCGGGCCTGCAGCTCGGCCTGCGCCGACAGGCCGTAGGTGATGCAGCGCTTCTCCAGCCGCGGCAGGATGGCCTGCACCCCGCGCTCGTCCAGGCAGGCGATGATGGCGCCGTAGAACGGCACCTTGTTGGCGAACTCGACGAAGGCGTGCTTGATCTCGTCCAGGTCCCGGTAGCAGTCGAGGTGCTCGGCCTCGATGGTGGTGATCACCGCGATCACCGGCGCCAGCTTCAGGAACGAGCGGTCGAACTCGTCGGCCTCGGCCACCAGGTACTGGCCGGTGCCCAGCTTGGCGTTGGTGCCCAGGTAGCGGACCTTGCCGCCGATCACCAGCGTCGGGTCCAGCCCGGCGTGGGTCAGCACCTGGCCCACCATCGACGTGGTGGTGGTCTTGCCGTGGGTGCCGGCGACGGCGATGCCGGGCTTCATCCGCATCAGCTCGGCCAGCATCTCGGCCCGCCGGATCACCGGGATCTTGCGGGCCCGGGCGGCCGCCACCTCGGGGTTGGCGTCCTGCACCGCCGACGAGGTCACCACCACGTCGACCTGGCCGACGTTCTCCGGCCGGTGCCCTTCCACGATCCGCGCCCCCAGCCGCTGCAGCCGCTCGGTGACCTCGGACAGCCGGAGGTCCGAGCCCGAGACCGCGTAGCCCATGTTGATCAGCACCTCGGCGATGCCGCTCATGCCGATGCCGCCGATCCCCACGAAATGGATGGTTTTGATCTTGCCGAACATTGTGTGGCCGCTACCAGAGCGTTGTCAGTGTGTTGATGCCGTCGGCGATCGAGCGGATGTGGCGCTGTGGTTTGCCCGCCAGCTGCGCCAGCCGCTTGGCGATCTCCGCGGCCGCATCCGGCCGCGCCAGCGCCCGGGCGGCCTTGGCCATGCCCTCGCGGCGGCCGGCGTCGAACAGGATCTTCTCGATGGTCTCGGCCAGGGACGGCCCGGTGAGGTTGCCGTTGACGATCACCGCCGCCGCGCCGGCCTTCTCCAGGCTGCGGGCGTTGTACTCCTGGTGGTTGCTGGCCGCGTGGGGGAACGGCACCAGCACCGCCGGCAGGCCGCAGGCCAGGATCTCGGAGACGGCCGAGCCCGAGCGGCTGACCACCAGGTCGGCCGCGGCGTAGGCCTGGGACATGTCCTCGATGTACGGCAGCACCGTCCGCTTGACGGGCGAGCCGTTGATCCCTGCGCGCACTGGTTCCAGGTCCTCCTTGCCGGTCTGGATGATGAATTGCAGGTCCTGCCACCGGGCATCGCGGCCCCTGGCCTTGATCGCCGCCACCATCGCCAGGTTGAGGCTGTGGGCGCCCCGGCTGCCGCCGAACATCAGCACGGTCCTCTTGGCGGGATCGAGGCCGAAGGCCTTCGCCCCCTGGTCCCGGCCGATTGATCCGATCTCGCCCCGCAGCGGGTTGCCGGTGAAGAACACCTTGTGCTTGGGCCCGAGGAAGTCGGCGCATTCCAGGAACCCGCTGTAGATCTCGGTGGCGCAGCCCGCCAGCAACCGCACCGCCTTGCTGGGCAGGGCGTCCAGCGCCAGCAGGCCGACCGGCACCCGCAGCAGCCAGGCCGCCAGCACCGGCGGCGCCGAGACGTACCCGCCGGTGCCGACCACCGCGTCGGGCCGGAACAGGACGATGTGAACGAGCGATTGCAGCACGGCGACCGCGAACCGGAACGGGAACAGCGCCTTCTGCAGCGGCGATTTCCCCAGCAGGCCCGCGATCGAGATGGTACGCAACTGGTAGCCCCGGGCCGGGACCAGCCTGGCCTCGATGCCCTTCCTGGTGCCGATGAACCCGATGCGGCTGCCCGGTTCCAGCCGCTTACACTCTTCGGCTATCGCCAGCCCAGGATAGAGATGCCCGCCGGTGCCCCCGCCGGCTATCAGCAGCTTCATTGGTTCTCCGCGAGAAGGTTTGGAAACACTGCTGCCCGCGCCGCCGCGAGCAGTTGAGCACCAGCCCCAGCGAGATGACGTTGACCAGCAGCGCCGACCCGCCGTAGCTCAGGAACGGCAGCGGCAGGCCGGTCACCGGGAACAGCCCCACGGCCACGCTGATATTGATCGCCGCGTAGATGAACACCCCGCTGGTCAGGCCCAGCACGGCCAGGGACTCGAAGGGATCGGACAGGCGGCGCGCCGTGCGGAACCCGCGCCACAGCAGTCCGGCGAACAGCGCCATCACCAGCAGCGTCAGCAGCAGGCCGCCCTCCTCGCCGATGATCGAGAAGATGAAATCGGTGTGGGCCTCGGGGACGAACAGCAGCTTCTGCCGGCTCTGGCCCAGCCCCACGCCGACGATGCCGCCCGAGCCGATCGACAGCAGCGACTGGTACACCTGGTTGAGCGAGTTCCTGAGGTGCCCGCTGGCCGTGGCCATCACCGCGGCCACGCCCTCGGGATCGGTCAGGGTGATCCAGAAGCTCTGCACCCGCGCCAGGATGTGCGGCTTGGCCAGCGCCGCGGTGACGAACCCCAGCACGCCCACCGTCACCGTCCCCAGCCAGACCGCCAGGTTGGCCCCGCCCAGCAGCAGCATCAGCATCCCCAGGCCGCCGATGGCCAGGGCGCTGCCGAAATCGCGCTGCAGCATCACGATGCCGGTGACCGCCGCCACCGCCAGGAACGACAGCACCAGCTCGCGGGATAGTTTCTTCATCTCGTTCTCCCGCCCGGCCATGGTGCGGGCCAGGAACAGCACCAGCGCCAGCCGCGCCACCTCGGCGGTCTGGATGCCGTACAGCCAGCTGCGCGAGCCGCGGATGGTGGTGCCCCGCACCAGCGTCAGCAGGAGCAGCGCGATGCTCACGACGAACAGCGGCACGATCAGGACGCGCAGCTTGCGCAGGTTGACCGAGGTCGCCAGTGCCAGCACCAGCACCGCCGCCAGCACCCGCAGCAGCTCGCGCTTGAAGAAGTACATCCTGTCGAACGAGAACTTCTGCGAGGTGGCGGTGAAGTGGGCCGAGACGCTGTAGCTCATCACGAACCCGAAGCCCACCAGCACCAGCATGATGGCCAGCAGGACGTAGTCGCTGTCGCCGCGCTGCATGCCCATGGTCAGGCCAGCTCCGCCACGGCGCGCCTGAAGGCGTCGCCGCGGTCCTCGAAGTCGCGGAACATGTCGAAGCTGGAGCAGCAGGGGGCCAGGATCACCACGTCGCCTGGTTGCGCGAGATCCGCCGCCTGCCGCACGGCGTCCGCCATGCTCTTCGATGCATATATATGTGCATATCCCATCGTTTTCAATGTTGCGGCCATGCGCTCCCGCGCCTCGCCGATCAGCACCGCGGCCCGGGCCCGGGCGGCGATCTCCCGCAGGAACGGCGCCAGGTCCAGCCCCTTGTCCCGGCCGCCGGCGATCACCACCAGCGGCTGGCCGAAGGCCCGCAGCGAGCTGACGCCGGCCGCGGCGTTGGTGCACATCGAATTGTTGATATAGGTGACGCCGTTCAATGTTCTGACCTGCTCCAGCCGGTGCGGCACGCCCTTGAATTCCCTGAGCGCCTCCCGCATCTGTTCCGGCCGCGCGCCGAACACCGAGGATGCGGCGATCGCCGCCAGCGCGTTCTCGACATTGTGCGCGCCGGGCACGGCCAATTCAGAAACGTTCATCACGGTCTCGACCCGGTCCTGCCAGGCAAGGCGCATCGATGCGCCGTCGCTCCAGGCCCCCTGGCGTTGCCGTTGGCCGCGGCTGAACCACACCTTCGCCGGGGTTGAGCCGGCGGTATATTTCCTGACGTTCTCGTCATCGGCGTTGAGGACGGCGAAATCGGACGGCGTCTGGTTCTTCAGCAACGCACCCTTCAGCCGCGCGTAGGTCGCGAAATCGGGGTGGCGGTCAAGGTGGTCCGGCGTGATGTTGGTGATCACCGCCACGTGCGGCCTGAAATCCGCGATGGTCTCGATCTGGAACGTGCTGACCTCGGCCACGATCACACTGTCCGCCGTCGCCTCCAGCGCCAGCTCGGCCAGGGGCCGTCCCGGCGCCAGGTTGCCGCCGATCAGGGCGTCGATCCCGGCCGCGGCCAGAATGTCGCCGATCATCGAGACCGTGGTCGATTTGCCGTTGGTGCCGGTGACGGCCGCGATCCGGGCCGCGGTGGCCAGGTAGGCCAGCTCGATCTCGCTGATCACCTTGATGCCCTTGTCCTTGGCTTTTTGAAAGAGCGGCAGGTCGGTGCGGACGCCCGGGCTGGTGACGATCATCTGGCTGTCA
>DATJQG010000204.1:0-4991 GCA_035506015.1 Candidatus Edwardsiibacteriota bacterium | reverse complement strand
ATTTAACCCATTGTTCTTTTCTGTGACCAGAAAAGAACCAAAAGAGTCTTTTCCGCCCGGCAATTTTCTGAAGCCCAAATATCCGTCGCCTAAATTTATCGAACCAGAACCAGCACGATGACGACGACCCGATAAATTTTCACGGCTCCTTTGCCAAGCAAAATCGCCGATGGCGGGGTTCGGGACAACCAGTAAAAATCAGCAATTGCAATATATCGTATTAAGGCAGCAGAACATGCCCCAGATCAACGTCACGCTCAACGGCAAGCAGGTCAGCTGCGATTCCTCGCAGACCATCCACGACGTCGCCCGGGCCAACGGCGTCGCCATCCCCACGCTGTGCCACGATCCGGCGCTGGAGCCCTACGGCTCCTGCTGGGTGTGCCTGGTGGAGGTCAAGGGGGCGCGCGGCTTCGTGCCCTCCTGCGCCACCAAGGTCACCGACGGCATGGTGATCGAGACCGAGAGCGACAAAGTCAAGGCCGCGCGTCAGATGGCGCTGGGCCTGCTGCTCTCCAACCACTACGGCGACTGCACCGGCCCCTGTGTCTCCACCTGTCCGGCCAACTGTGACGCCCAGGGCTACATCGCGCTGATCGCCGACGGCATGGAGGCCGAGGCCATCAAGCTGATCAAGCAGACGCTGCCGCTGCCGGCGTCGCTGGGCCGCGTCTGCCCGCACCCCTGCGAGACCGAGTGCCGCCGCAACCTGGTGGAGGAGCCGGTCGCCATCTGCTACCTCAAGCGCCACGCGGCCGACGCCGATCTGAACTCCAAACAGCCCTATCTGCCGAAGTGCGAAGCGCTGTCGGGCAAGAAGGTCGCCGTGGTGGGCGCCGGCCCGGCCGGGCTGACCGCGGCCTACTACCTGCGCCAAAAGGGCCACGCGGTGACCGTCTTCGAGGCGCTGCCCAAATCCGGCGGCTGGCTGCGCTACGGCATCCCGCAGTACCGCCTGCCCAAGGAGGTGCTGGACCAGGAGGTCAAGACCATCACGGACCTGGGCAATATCGAGATCAAGTACGGCCAGAAACTGGGCAAGGACATCACCCTCGACGGGCTCAAAGCCAAGTACGACGCGGTGTTCCTGGGCATCGGCGCCCACGCTTCCTCGCGGATGGGCGTGGAGAACGAGGAGGACCAGGGCGTGATCGCCGGCATCGACTTCCTCAAGCGGCTGGCCATGGGCGAGCGGATCAAGGTCGGCAACAAGGTGGCGGTGATCGGCGGCGGCAACACCGCGATCGACGCGGCCCGCACCTCGCTCAGATTGGGCGCCAAGGAAGTGTGGATCGTCTACCGCCGCTCGGAGAAGGAGATGCCGGCCAACCCCTTCGAGATCGAGGAGGCCAAGCACGAGGGCGTCAAGTTCCAGCTGCTGACCGCGCCGACGCGGGTGATCGCCTGCGCGCCGGACAAGTCGGGCGCCATCTCCTGCCAGAAGATGGAGCTGGGGGAGCCCGACGCCTCGGGCCGGCGGCGGCCGGTGCCGGTCAAGGGGTCGGACTTCCACATCGAGGCCGACCTGATCATCTCCTGCATCGGCCAGAGCCCGGACCTTTCAGGTCTTGGTGAAAATCATGGTTTAAAAACCACCAAGTGGTCGACCATCGACGCCGACCCCGACAGCGGCGCCACGGCCGTGCCGGGCGTGTTCTCGGCCGGCGACTGCGTGTCCGGCGCGGCCACGGTGGTGGAGGCCATCGGCGGGGCCCGCAAGGCGGCCGCGGCCATCGACCAATACCTGCGCACGGGCAAGGTCGCCAAGACGGCGAAGCCGTACGATCACAGCAAGGGCAAGATCAACGAGGTGCCGCAGGACCTGTTCGCCCGGGAGCCGAAAAAGGCGCGGGCCCAGATGCCGATGATCCCGTCAGGCGAGCGCGTCAACTTCAAGGAAGTCGAGCTGGGATTCCCGCCCCAAGCTTCGCTTGCTGAAGCAAAGCGCTGTTTGGAGTGCGGCTGCTACGACATGCAGGAATGCAAGCTGCGCGAGTACGCCACGCAGTACGACGTGATCGTCAAGCGCTACCTGGGCGAGGTGGGCATCCACCCGATCGACGAGACGCACCCCTTCCTGCTGCGCGACCAGAGCAAGTGCGTGATGTGCGGCCGCTGCGTGCGGATGTGCCTCGATGTCGTGGGCGCCGCGGCGCTGGGCTTCGCCTACCGCGGCTTCGCCGCGGTGGTGGCCCCGGCCATGGAGAAGCCCTATCCCGAGACCAGCTGCGTGTCCTGCGGCGCCTGTATCGACACCTGCCCGGTCGGGGCGCTGACCGAGCGGCCGCGGCGGCTGAAGGGCTCCAACGTCCCGCTGACGGAGACCCCGTCGCTGTGTACCTACTGCGGCGTGGGCTGCGGCGTGCGGTTCGACGCCAAGGACAACGAGGTTGTCCGCGCCGTCGGCCAAGCCGACAGCCCGGTGAGCGCCGGCGCGCTGTGCTTCCGCGGCAAGTTCGGGTTCGAGTTCCTGCGCGCGCCGCAGCGCTTGACGCAGCCGCTGGTCAAGCGCCAGCCGGCCGATTGGACCGAGGCGCTGGCCGCGGCCAACGGGGCCATCGACGGCGTGATCGCCAAGCACGGGCCCGCCGGCGTGGCGGTGTTCGCCTCGGGCCGCTGCACGGTGGAGGAGGCGTCCGCCCTGCGGTCGTGGGCCGTCAAGCGCGGCGCCACCAAGTTCGGCAGCTTCGCCCAGCTCGGCGGCCGCGCCCTGGACGCCTTCGAGTCCGTCGTCGGAACGGCCGGCGGCCGCGGCTACGAGGACATCGACAAGGCCGGGACGATCCTGCTGGTGGGCGCCGATCCCTACAACGAGCATCCGGTGCTGGGCCGCCGCATCCGCAAGGCGGCGGCCAGGGGTGCCAAGCTGATCGTGCTGCATGACCATCCGACCAAGCTGGGCGAGGCGGCGTCGCAGCAGCTGGCCGTCAAGCCGGACGGGCTGCCGGTCGCCCTCAACGCCGTGCTCAAATCACTGGTCGCAAAGCTGCCGGCCTCGGACATCCCCGGCCACGCCGGGATGAAGCAAGCGCTTGCCAAGCTGACGCCCACTCTGGTGGCTCAGGCGACGGGGTTGAAGAAGGCGGATCTCGATGAGCTGGAAAAGGCGCTGCTGTGGGACGTCTCGTCCCTGGTGGTGTTCAACGCCGATGCCGCCGACGCCGAGGTGGCAAGGGCCGTGGGCAACATCCTGCTGGCGCTGGGGCGGCCGCGGCAGTACATCGCGCTGCGGGCCAAGGCCAATGCCAACGGCATCGACCGCTTCGCCACCGCCGACGCAGCTTCGCTGCTGGATGAAATGGACAAGGGCACGATCAAGGCCGCGCTGCTGCTGAACGAGGACCCCATCGGCTCGCTGCCGGACGGGGACAAACTGGCCAAAATATTCACGAAGCTCGACAAGCTGGTGGTCTGCGACCTGTTCCTGACCGGGACGGCCCAGCTGGCGGATGTCGTGCTGCCCGCGTCCGCGTATGCCGAGCACGATGGCAGCTTCCTCAACTCCGAAGGACGGGTGCAGCAGCTGAAGGCCGCGGTGGCGCCGGCGGCGGGCATGACCACGGTGCAGATCCTCAAGGACCTGGGCGGATCGCCCGCCTCCAGCGTCCCGCAACCCAAGCAGCGCCCGGCGGCCTTCGCGCTGCCGGTCCTGAAAAAGGGAAAGAAGAGGACGAAGTCCTTCAGCAGCGACGCGCTGGAGAAGTGGGTGCACGACCTCAAGGAGAAGGAAGGGCTGCTCAAGGAAGGGGAATAGTCCCGCCAATGACGAACAAGGGGCCGGCAGTGATGCCGGCCCCTTGTTCATTTGCCCGAGCCGGGATATCGCCTGTGCCAGAGGGGATCAAATATTTATCCGATTTTAGTTGTTTTTCACCGGCGCTTGTGCTATCTTTTTCAGTTGAATCGCATAAGGAGGGACCACCATGGGCCTGATCTTCTGGCTGATCGTCATCGTCTTTTTCTTCTTCATCCTGCCGTCGCTGCGGATCATCGGGCCGACCGAGGTCGGGCTGGTGACCAAGCGCTTCGGCATGCGGAAGATCTCCAGCGCGAACCCCGTCGCGTTCAACAAGGAGGCCGGCTACCAGTCCGACCTGCTGATGCCGGGCTGGCGCTGGAAGTTCTGGCTGATCTTCAAGGTCGAGAAATTCCCCTGGGTGCAGGTGCCGGCCGGCGAGATCGGCGTGGTGATCGCCCAGGTGGGCGACCCGCCGCCGATCGGCGCCAAGTCGGGCGTCTACAAGAAGGAGTTCGGCAATTTCACCGACCTCAAGGCCTTCGTCAACGGCGGCGGCCAGAAGGGCGTGCAGCGGCCGGTGCTGACGCCCGGCACCCTGGCGCCGTTCCACCCCGTGGCCTTTCTGGTGATCACCCGCAACAAGGTCTACGGCCTGCCGGTGTCGCCCGAGCTGAAGTTCAAGGGCAACCGCGGCACGCTGACGCCCGAGGCCTTCGGCCTGCTGCCCGCGCAGCTGGAGATCGTGCGGATCGAGCCCAAGCCCAAGGGCGCGGGAGAGATCGTCGACACGGTGGGCATCGTCACAACCTTCGAGGGCGATCCGCTGCAGTCGGGCGACATCGCCAGCCGGCTGGGCGGCTTCGACGACCTGGGCGCCATGGAAAAGGCCGGGGCCGAGGACGCCAAGCTGATCGAGACCGTGCTGGGCAGCAAGAACAGCCTGCACAACAATTACCAGGACTTCCAGACCTTTTTGGACAAGGGCGGCAAGATCGGGCTGCAGCACGACCCGCTGCTCTACGGCGCCTACGCGCTCAACCCGTTCCTGGTGAGCGTGGAGATGGTGCCGATGCTGGTGGTCAAACAGGGCGAGGTGGCCGTGGTCAAGGCTTACGTCGGCCTGGTGACCGAGGATACCTCGGGCATCGAGTTCAAGTTCGGCTCGCTGGTGCGGCCCGGCCACCGCGGCATCTGGCGGGAGAGCCTGCGCACCGGCAAGTACCCGATCAACCCGCACTGCTACCAGGCCGAG
>DATJQG010000203.1:0-3260 GCA_035506015.1 Candidatus Edwardsiibacteriota bacterium | reverse complement strand
ATTTTGTCGCCAAGTGCCTGGCCGCGATGCAGGGCATATCCGGCGACCTGGGGTTGTAGCCTGACCGATGACCCCTTCCCGCTGCGGGAAGGGGCTGGGGTTAGGTCAATGTGGAGAAAAGAAGAGATGAGCCAACCGTTGAAAGTCCTGTTCGTGGCCTCGGAGTGCGTGCCGTTCGCCAAGACCGGCGGGCTGGCCGACGTGGTGGGCGCGCTGCCCCGGGCGCTGAAGGCGCTGGGCCACGAGGTCCGGGTCGTGATGCCCAAGTACTCGGCGATCGAGGCAAAAAAGCACGGGCTGCAGCCGTTCCACAAGCCGATGGGCGTGTGGATGGGCAACCGCGAGGAGTGGTGCTCGGTCGACCGCGGCTTCATCCACGGCGACATCCCGGTGTATTTCGTCGAGTTCTCGCACTACTTCGGCCGAGAGGGGCTGTACCATGACCGCGATTTCAACGATTATGACGACAACCCGCGGCGCTTCGCCTTCCTGTCGCGGGCGGCGCTGCAGCTGTGCGTCGACATCGGCTGGCAGCCGGACGTGGTGCACGGCCACGACTGGCAGACCGCGCTGACCGCGGCCTACCTCAAGGTCTGGCACTGGAACGACCCGGTGCTGGGCAAGGCCGCCAGCATGCTGACCATCCACAACCTGGCCTACCAGGGCGTTTACCACAAGTCGCACTACGACTATATCGGGCTGCAGCCGGGGAACTTCGTCCCCGACAAGTTCGAGGACCACGGCCGGGTCAACTTCCTCAAGGGCGGGATCGTCTTCGCCGACGCGGTCAACACCGTCAGCCCGGGCTACGCCTACGAGACCAGGACCCCCGAAGGGGGCTTCGGCCTGGCGCCCTACCTCAGCGACAAGGGGGCCAACTACAGCGGCATCCTCAACGGAGTGGACTACGTCGAATGGGACCCGGCCACCGATGAGCTTCTCCCTTCGAAATACTCCGCGGTCGCTCTCACCGGCAAGCTGCTGTGCAAGCACGAGCTGCAGCGGCGGCTGGGGCTGGAGCAGCGCTCCGACATCCCGCTGGTCGGCGTGATCTCGCGCCTGGTCCACCAGAAGGGGCTGGACCTGCTGGCCCAGGTGATCGAGCGCACGGTGGGCGAGATGGTGGTGCAGTTCGCGCTGCTGGGCGCGGGCGACCGAGGCCTGGAGGGCTTCTTCGGGGCGCTGCCCGGCGCCTACCCGGGGAAGATCGGCTCGTACATCGGCTACTCCAACGAGCTGGCGCACCTGATCGAGGCCGGGGCCGACTTCTTCCTGATGCCCTCGCGCTACGAGCCCTGCGGCCTCAACCAGATCTACTCGCTGAAGTACGGCACGCTGCCGATCGTGCGGGCCACCGGCGGGCTCAACGACACGGTGGTGCAGTACAACGAGAAGACCGGCGACGGCACCGGCTTCATGTTCTGGCAGCCCACGGCCCAGGCGGTGCACGACACCGTCGGCTGGGCGGTCAGCACCTGGTTCGACCGCAAGTCCCACATCGACGCCATGCGCCAGGCCGCGATGTCGCAGCATTTCTCCTGGGACGACAGCGCCCGGCAGTACGAGCAGGCCTACCTGCGGGCCATCGCCAACAAGCGGAAGCTGAAATAACTGCCCATACCACACTGGGGTCATTGCGAAAACGGCCTTTTCTCCTGCACGAATGAAGCAATCGACTCCGGACCTCTGGATTGCGTCGCAAGCGGAGGCGGGGAGCCACGCTCGCAATGACGCATCGTGTCACCAATGAAAGGGGACAACATACCATGATCAAACCGTTCAAGGGAAAAACACCGAAGGTGGATGCCAGCGCCTTCGTGGCAGAAACCGCGGTGCTGGTGGGCGACATCGAGATCGGCAGGAACTGCAGCGTCTGGTACGGCGTGGTTGTCCGCGCGGACATCAACTCCGTGCGGATCGGCGCCGACACCAACATCCAGGAGAACACCGTCATCCACGTCGATCTCAACGACCGAGGCCTGGGCGACTGCAGCACCGTCATCGGCGACCGGGTGACCGTGGGCCACGGCGTGATCCTCCACGGCTGTAAGATCGGGGACGACTGCCTGATCGGGATGGGCGCCATCGTGCTGTCGGGCGCCACAATCGGCGAGGGCTGCGTGGTCGGGGCCGGGGCGCTGGTGCGCGAGGGCCAGGTGGTCCCGCCGCACTCGCTGGTGCTGGGCATGCCGGCCCAGGTCAAGCGCACGCTGGGCGACCCCGAGCTGGAGCAGATCCGCCACAGCGCGCAGCACTATGTGGATTTGGCGAAGGAGTATACATAACACGGATGGGCTCATCACGTCATTCTGAATGTGGCTCCTTGCCCCACCCTTGAAGAATCTATCTGACTCTTGGGAGATCCTTCGATAGGAGGGCATGAGGCAATACTCAGGATGACGGGCAACAATACAATGCCGATGCAATATGTTCAAACAGTTAAAAATATCTATCATATTCCTGCTGTTCCTGCTGGCTCTGTACCAGCTGCTGCGGCTGGGGTTCCTGGTCGCCAACGCGGGGTTCTTCCACGGCACGGGCGCGGGGGAAGTTCTGTACGCCTTCGTCCGCGGCATCAGGTTCGACATCGCCGCCCTGCTGCTGCTCAACGGCGCGATCCTGCTGTTGTACAACCTGCCGGGCAACCCGGCCCGCTGGCGGCCCTTCGGGGCGCTGCTGTTCACGCTGTTCTGCGCGGCGAACATCGCCGGCGTCATCGTCAACCTGGCGGATTACGGTTATTACCGCGAGACCCAGCGCCGGCTGGTGGGAGAGCTGTTCGCCATGCCGCGCGATATCGCAGGGATGGTGCCCGGCCTGCTGCGCGACTACTGGCCGCTGACCCTGCTGCTGGCGCTGCTGGCGGTGGGGTTCGTAGTGCTGAGCCGCGCGCTGTTCCGCAGGCTCGACGGGAAGATCGCCTACCGGTCCAGCCTCGTCCGGGAGCTGGCCGCCCTCATTATAGTGGTGCCGTTGGCCGTGCTGGGCGTGCGCGGGGGACTGCAGTCCAAGCCGCTGCGGCCGGCCCACGCCTTCCGCACCACCAACTGGCCGGTGGGCTACCTGACGCTGAACTCCACCTACACCGTGCTGCGCAGCCTGGGCCAGGTCAAGCTGCCCGAGTACCGGCTGATGCCGGATGACAGGGCCGCGGCCATCGTCGCCGGCATGGTGCGGTCGCCACGCGAGACGATGCTCGACCCGCAGTACCCGTTCCTGCGGCGGCGCGCGGCCGTCGGCGCGCCGCGGCGGCGCAACGT
>DATJQG010000202.1:0-2646 GCA_035506015.1 Candidatus Edwardsiibacteriota bacterium | reverse complement strand
TCGGCGAGGAGTGAAGTCCGTGGTAAGCGCACGCGCATGTACAAGATCGTGCTGCTGCGCCACGGCGAGTCGACCTGGAACAAGGAAAACCGCTTCACCGGCTGGACCGACGTCGACCTGTCGGACAAGGGCCGGCAGGAGGCCCATCGCGCCGGCCAGGTGCTCAAAAAAGAGGGATACACGTTCGACCTGGCGTACACCTCGGTGCTGAAGCGCGCGGTGCGCACCCTGTGGATCGCGCTGGACGAGCTGGACCTGATGTGGATCCCGGTGGTCAACTGCTGGCGGCTCAACGAGCGGCACTACGGCGCGCTGCAGGGGCTGAACAAGGCCGAGACCGCGGCCAAGTACGGCGAGGCGCAGGTCAAGGTCTGGCGCCGCAGCTACGACGTGCCGCCGCCGGCGCTCGAGAAATCCGATGACCGTTATCCGGGCAAGGAACCGCGCTATGCGGGTCTTTCGCAGCAGGAACTGCCGCTGACCGAGTGCCTCAAGGACACGGTGGCGCGTTTCCTGCCGTATTGGCACGGCACCATCGCGCCGTCGATCAAGGCCGGGCGGAAGATCATCATCGCGGCGCACGGCAACAGCCTGCGGGCGCTGGTCAAGTACCTGGACAACGTGTCCGAGGCCGACATCACCGAGCTCAACATCCCCACCGGCATCCCGCTGGTCTACCAGCTCGACGACCAGCTCAAGCCGCTCAAGAGCTTCTACCTGGGCGATCCCGAGGATGTCAAGCAGGCCATGGAGTCCGTCAAGAACCAGGGCAAGGCGAAGTGACTTCGTCACAGATCAATGTTATAATGTGGGATGTTGAATGTCCAAAGCGATCCCGCAAACCACATGATGACATTCTACCATTCGGACAGTGAGTAAAGAGCAAGATGAAATCCTCGAAATGGTACCTCTGGCTGACGCTGCTGCTGGTCCTGATCTCGGCGGGATTCTACGCGCTGCAGATCGCCATCTTCCGCGACGGCCGCAACACCTTCTTCTACATGCTGCAGGACCTGGCCTTCGTCCCCATCCAGGTGCTGCTGGTGACGCTGATCCTCAACGACCTGATGGCCCGGCGCGAGCGCAAGCAGCTGCTGCAGAAGATGAACATGGTGATCGGCTCGTTCTTCTCGGAGATGGGGTCGGAGCTGATCGCCGCGCTGGCCAAATACGACCGGGGGTTTGGCCAGCTGCGGCAGATCATCCGGCTCGACGGCTCGTGGAAGCAGGACGAATACCGGGCGGCCAAGCTCAAGGTCGCGGCGCTGCGACACGAGATCGACGCGCGCCAGGACGGCCTGGACTGCCTGAAGGACCTGCTGCTGGCCAAGCGCGGGTTCGTGCTGGGGCTGCTGGAGAACCAGAACCTGCTGGAGCACCAGGCGTTCACCGACCTGCTGTGGGCCACCACGCACCTGATGGAGGAGCTGCAGTTCCGCCCCAGGCTGACGGGCCTGCCCGACGCCGACTACCAGCACCTCTCCGGCGACATCAAGCGGGTCTACGCGCTGCTGCTGGCCCAGTGGCTGGAGTACGCCGACCACCTGCGCCAGGCCTACCCCTACATGTACTCGCTGGTGGTGCGGCACAACCCGTTCAACCACGAAGGGCGGGTTGAGATCGCTGATTCATAGATCGTATTCGTAAACCGCATGAAAAGGGACGCCGATGAGGAATTTCCTTTCCGGGCTGTTGGTGATGCTTGCGGCAGTTGCTGTCGGGTGCCAACGCCAGCACGATGTTTCTATGTCCGAGCCTTCCATCGGCACGGTCATTTTTTTCCAGGGTCGGGCTTTGATCAACGGCCAGCAGCCGGCCACGATCGGGGCGACGGTCAAACACGGCGATACGCTGGTGACCGGTGACAATTCCGCCTGCGAGATCACGGTCCGCAACAAGAACGTGATGCGATTGGGGGCGAATTCTGCGCTGGTGTTCAATCTCTCGGAGGACGACAACCGGTTGCTGCTGATCCGGGGGCGGTTGACAGCCGTCTGCCGTAAGCTGATGACCAAGCAGGCGCAGTTCACGGTGGAGACCCCGACTGCGGTGGCCGGAATCCGCGGCACCTCGTTTTTCATTGGCGTGGAGTCCCCGGATAGCTCCTATTTCTGCGTCTGCAACGGCAGCGTCCGGCTCAACGATACGACGGTTACCTCGCCGCACCATGCCGGCGTGCGTTTTGTCAGGAATGCCAAAGGCCAGATAACCAAAGACAACCACCCGGGCATGCTGTATCACGGCGACGCCGATCTGGAGACCCTGGCCGCAAAAATTGGCGAGAAGATAAATTGGAAAACCCCGGACAGGTAACGGGTGCTGCATTTCATGCTCCGGGTCCGGGAGATAGGACGGACATGCCACCGTTGACCCTGCTGTCCTGGAACGTCAACGGCATCCGCGCCGCGTTCCGCAAGGGGTTCGCCGCCTGGCTGGACCGGGCGCGGCCCGACATCCTGTGCCTGCAGGAGACCAAGGCCCGTCCCGAGCAGATCACCGGCGAGCTGGCGCAGGTCGCGGGCTACCACCATCATTTCGTGTCCGGCGCAAAGCCCGGCTACAGCGGCGTGGCGCTGTTCTCGAAAACAGCGCCGCTGTCGCTGAAGGATACGTTCGGTGCGAAACGCTTCGACGACGAGGGACGGA
>DATJQG010000201.1:0-2990 GCA_035506015.1 Candidatus Edwardsiibacteriota bacterium | reverse complement strand
GTCGAGGATGGCCCGGGCCTTGCCCAGCTTGCCGGCCCGCTGGGGGCCCTTGAGCTGCGCCGCCTCCAGGAACAGGACCCGGGCGTTGATCAGCTGGTGCCGCTGGGTGTTGAACAGCTGGATCTCGATGCAGATCGCGATCGACTCGTCCAGTGCCGCCACCGCCCGGTCGGGCCGCCCCCAGTCGCAGTAGAGGTCCGCCAGGTCGGCCAGCACCGCGGCCTCGCGGCCCCGGCTCTTGACCTCGCGGGCCACGGCCAGCGCCGTGGCGAACTCGCGCTCCGCTTTCTCGTACTCGCCCCGGCTCTGCATGATCCGCCCCAGGCCGGCGTGGCCGAAGGAATCGCCGATGCGGTTGGCGATCTTCTTGTTGAGGTCCAGGTACAGCCGGTAGTAGGGCAGCGCCTGGTCCTGGCGGCCCAGCTGGAAATAGATCTCGCCCAGGTTGTTGCAGGCGATGGCCACGGCCAGCGGCTCGCCGGCCCGCTCCGCGATGTCCAGGGCCCTCAGCTGGTGCGCCAGGGCCAGCGCCAGCTGGCCGCGGGCCTTGAGCAGGCCGCTGAGGTTGTTGTAGACGGTGCCCAGCTTGGCCGTGTCGCCCAGCGGTTCCAGCAGGGCGATCTCCTCGGTATAGCTTTTGATCGCGCCCTCGGGATCGCCGGTGGCGCCCGCCACGATCGCCTCCACGTGCAGCAGTTCCGCCCGGGCCCGCTCCGCCGCCGGCCCGCCGTCGCCGCGCCGCAGCTGCATCACCAGCCTGGCCCCGTCCAGGAAGCTGCGGGTCCGCTCCAGGTACCCCTGGCGCCAGTAGATGGTGGCGATCCGCAGGTAGGCGTCCATCAGCTCCAGCGAGTCCGGCTGGCCGGACAGCTCGACCACGGCCTGTTCCAGGTCGCTGATGGCCGCCTCGTAGTCGCTCTTCTTGCCGTGGATGTCGCCCAGCCGCACCAGCGCCCGGCCGCGGTCCAGTCCGGTCGGCGCCAGCGCCAGGGCCTGGCGCAGCGCGTCCAGCGCCCTATCGCGCTTGCCTTGGGCCGACAGCGCGTCGCCCAGCGCCAGGCCCAGCGCGAACTTCCGCGCCGCGTCGCGCTCGCCGTCGAACCGCCGCTGCAGCTCGTCGGCGTTCGATCCCTGCAGGTCATCGGGCATCGTTCACAGCCCTAGCGCCGCTTCTTCAGCCATTCGCGCGGGTCCACCGGCTTGCCGCCCTTGCGCACCTCGAAGTGCAGGATCGGCCCGTCGACCGTCCCGCCCACCGTGCCGATCACCTGGTTGTTGGCCACCGTGTTGCCGGTGCTGACCAGCATCTCGGCCAGGTTGCCGTACAGCGTGTAGAACCCCGACTGGTGGTCGACCAGGATCACGTTGCCGTAGCCCAGGAAGCGCTCGGCGTAGACCACCTTGCCGTTGGCCACGGCCCGCACCTGGGCGCCGGTGTGCGACATGATGTCGATGCCGTTGTTCTGGATGTAGGTGTTGTACTTGCTGTGCTTCTTCAGCCCGAAGTCGGAGTACAGCGTGCCCTCGCAGGGCCAGTCCAGCGAGCCCTGGTTCTTCTCCAGGTAGGTGGTGCCGGGCAGCGGCCGGTAGGCCGCGCGGCTGGCCAGCTCGGCCTTGCGCTTGCGCTCCAGCTCCTCGATCAGCTTCTGCAGTTTCTTGGCCGAGGCCTGCAGCTCCTTGACCAGCGTCTCCTTGGACTTCTTTTCCTTGCGCACCTTCTCCAGGATCCGCTTCTGCGCGGCCTCGTCGTCCTTGAGGTTGGCCATCTCGCGCTCGGTCTCGCCCCGCACCTCGGCCAGGGTCTGCAGCTTGCTCTCGCGGTCGGCCTTGTCGTGCACGATCGCGGTCTTCTCCTGCGTGATGTCGGTGTACAGCCGGCGGTCCTGCTGGGCGATCAGCCCCAGGTACTTGTAGCGCTTGGCGATCTCGGCCAGCGAGCGCTCCGAGACCAGGTACTCCCACTCGTAGACCGCGCCGCGCTTGTAGATCTCCCGCAGCCGCGTCTGCATGATGGCCTCCTGCCGCACCAGGCTGGACTCGGTCACCAGCAGCTGGCCGTCCAGCCGCTTGATGTCGTTGTTGACGCGGGCCTCCTTGGCCCGCAGCGCGGCCAGCACCTGGCGCGTCAGGTTGATCTCGTCGGCCGTGCGCTCCAGCTGCTCCAGGATGGACTGCTCCTGGCCCTTCAGCTCCTGGGCGCGCTGCCGCGCCTCGGCCAGTTTGCGCCGCACCTCCTTGAGCTCGCCCTCCTGGTCGTCGATGCCCTGGGCCAGCGCGGCCAGCGGCGCCAGCGCCGCCAGCAGGATGAGCGCCCAGCGATATGTCCGCCGGCGCATTCTCACGCGGCGCCCGTCACTCTTGCGTTCTCGGCGGCTTGGTCGTTCCGTTCACCGGGACATCTCCCGTTGCCGCCCGTTCGTCCCCTTCCCCGTTCTCCGCCGCGCCGGCAGCTGCCGGTTTGACGACCGTCGGCTCGTGGCGCGGCTCGTGCTCCTGCTCCAGCACCACGGGCACCGGGGCCGGCGGCACGCCGGCCGGGTCGGGCCGTACCTCGACCGCGTTGTCGACCAGTTGTTCGTGCACCGGCATGTTGGCGTCGTGCTTGGGTTCTAGCGGCGGCTCAGACTGCAGTTGACTTTCCGCAGTTTTATCGGTTTCTACTTGTTCCGCAGTTTCATCCATCCGCTTCAGATCCTCGAAGCGTTCCCGCGGCAGCGCCTTGGGCGGCGTGTAATCGACCCTCTCCTCGGGCTCGATGTCGGTGCGGTTGGGCGCGTAGATCCAGATCTCGCCGAACAGCCCGCGCTGCCGCACCACCACCCGGCCCAGCCGGATCAGCTCCAGCAGCGCGAAGAAGGTGACCACCACCATGATCCGCCGCTGCTCGAACTCGAACAGCGAGAGGAACGTCATCTTGCCGCGCTGCTTGACCTCGTTCAGCACGAAGTCGATGCGCTCCTCGATGGTGATGTCCTCGCCCACGATGTTGT